>CALQCV020000112.1 GCA_943329165.2 Candidatus Nitrotoga sp. CP45
GTCAATACGTGTGTTACGTTGGCATCAATGATAGAACGCATAGCACCTTTCCAACCATAAGAGGTAATGACAGCATCACCTAATGTTTTTCCGTCGCGTAGTTCTTCTTTTGCCCTTTCATAGATGATGATGTTTGCATCAACTGCAGTTCCTAAAGTTAAAACGATACCAGCAATACCCGGCAATGTTAATACAAAACCAAAGCTTGCCATTACACCAAACAAGAAAAGTAAGTTCAATATCAAAGCGGCATTAGCATACCAACCTGCTCTTCCGTAATAGAAAACCATCCATAAACATACCATAAGGAATCCTACGATAGACGAAGTTAAACCTGCGTTAATCGCAATTTCTCCTAAAGATGGACCAACAACTTCTGATTGTATAATTTCAGCGGCAGCCGGCAATTTACCGGCTCTTAATACGTTGGCTAAATCTTTAGTTTCAGCAACTTCAAAACTTCCGGTGATTTCTGATCTTCCTCCCGAAATTGGTCCAGTAGAAACTGTAGGAGCAGAATAAACAACGTTATCTAGCGCAATTGCAATATAACCTTTTTGTGTATAAGCTCTTCCTGTTAAGTCTTCCCAGATTCTTGCTCCGGCACCATTCATTTGCATAGAAACTGCTGGTTTGCCCATTTGGTCAAAGGTATCTCTAGCGTCAACAATAACACCACCGCTCATTGGAGCAGCATTGTCTCTGTTTCCTTTTAGAGCATATAAATCAACTGTTTCGGTTTCTTTTTTTGTTTTTTCGTCAACTTTTACATCTGGTTTTCCCCAAGCAAATTTTGCATAACGCTTGTCTGCAGGTAATAAATTACGGATTTCAGGTCTTCTCAAATATGAGTTGATTGTGGCAGTATCTTTTGGGGAAGCAATTACTAATACCGGTCCGCCACCTTGAGAAATGAATTTATCAAATAATGGATTGTTACCTTTTTTAGACGCAGCTGAATCTTTTACTTTATCATCCGTCAATAATTTGGTCAACGTATCTGCTGGTTTAGCAGCGGCAGCTTTGTCTTCGCTTTTAACCGACGCTTTCAAAGCTTCGTTTGCTGCTTGCAAAAAGCCCGTCATTTCTTCTGCTTTATACGTTTCCCAAAACTCTAATTCCGCTTTGCTTGAAACTAATTTTTTGATACGGTCTACATCTTTTGCTCCAGGTAATTCAATAAGGATTCTTCCTGT
The DNA here is from genome assembly GCA_943329165.2 of Candidatus Nitrotoga sp. CP45. Classification (GTDB taxonomy): domain Bacteria; phylum Bacteroidota; class Bacteroidia; order Flavobacteriales; family Flavobacteriaceae; genus Flavobacterium. The sequence goes on from CALQCV020000112.1 coordinate 1,197, forward strand.
TTGTCCAAGTTTAACGATATTAGGTTGTGTTACACCAAATTTATCAATACGACTTCTCAATACACCAAAAGCCGATTCAACTGACTCGTCAATTTTTTTAACCAAGACTTTTTTCACTTGGTCATCTGTCATATTGAAATCGATTTGTCCTTGAAGATTTCTATTCGCAAAAATATCAGGAGAAGCTAATTTCGTAGTTCCTTTAGTAGCATCAAATGCCTCAAAAAACGCATCAAGATAAGATTGGTTTCCTCTTTGGTTCACTTTTGCATCTTCCAATGCTTTGTTGAAAATCGGGTTTTTAGAATTGTTAGATAATTGCTTCAAAACATCTTTTACAGATATTTGAAGAATTACGTTGATTCCTCCCTCAAGGTCAAGACCTTTATTGATTTGTTTGTCTTTTACTTCGTTGTAAGTGAAAAAATCAAGAAAGACCTTTTCTTTTCCGATAGAATCAAGATATTTAATCTCTTTTGCTGGATTGTTTCCTGCGAAGTTTTTGGCATCCTCTTTTACTTTATTGGCCACAAAAGTGAACGAAAGCGAATAGATACTTACCAATGCAAATAGTATTGCGAAAAATTTAACTAGTCCTTTATTCTGCATTATTACTAAAATTAATTAATTTTTTTATTATTGTTTTTCTATAAAAAATAGACTAAAATTCAAATAGTTAGAAGCTAAATAGTTGAATTTATCCTAATCTCACTTTTTTTTAAACGTGCAAATATATAATTATAGATAAGATTAACCAATATTTTACTGATTAATATCAAAAAAAAGACTGCTATTATGCAGCCTTTTATGAATAATTAGAATAAATATTATCCTAATATCGATTTTAGGTCACCATTCATTGCTCTAACGGCATCCGCACTCTTAGCAAATTTTGCTTTTTCATCAGCATTTAAAGTGATATCAACAATTTTTTCTACCCCGTTTTTACCTATAATACAAGGCACTCCAATACAAATATCGTTTTGTTCATATTCACCTTCTAAGAATACCGAACAAGCTATCATTTTCTTTTGGTCATTTACTATACTATCAACCAAATAAGCTACAGATGCACCAGGAGCATACCAGGCGGAAGTACCTAAGAGTCCAGTTAAAGTAGCACCACCAACCATAGTGTCGGCTGCTACTTTTTCTAATTTTTCTTGAGATAAAAACTCTGAAACCGGAATTCCATTATAAGAAGCCAAACGTGTTAATGGAATCATTGTGGTATCACCATGACCACCAATAACCATAGCTGAAACATCATTAGAAGGTATGCCCAGTTCTTTTGATAAATAATATCTAAAACGAGAACTATCTAAAGCACCACCCATTCCAATGATTCTATTTTTTGGCAAACCTAATGATTTGAATGCTAAATAGGTCATGGTATCCATAGGGTTAGACACAATTACAAAAGTAGCTTTTGGAGAATGTTTCAACAAGTTTTCTGCAACTGACTTTACAATTCCAGCATTGATACCTATTAATTCTTCTCTAGTCATTCCTGGTTTTCTAGGTATTCCAGAAGTTATAACTACTACTTCACTATTAGCTGTTTTAGAATAATCATTTGTAACTCCAGTAATTTGGGTATTAAATCCTGTATTTGTTGCACATTGCATCAAATCCATTGCTTTACCTTCGGCAAAACCTTCTTTGATATCTAAGATTACTACTTCACTTGCTATTCCTCTATAAGAGATAACATCTGCACAAGAAGCCCCAACGTTTCCTGCTCCTACAATCGTAACTTTCATTTTATGTTAATTTGGTTATGTTTTTATGTTTATTCGGTTATTCGGTTATTCGGTTATTCGATTTTACAAATAACCAAATCCACAGATAACCAAATTTTATGCATCGATTTTAGCATAAACTGCATTCTTCTCAATGAACTCTCTTCTTGGTGGAACTTCGTCTCCCATCAACATTGAGAACACTCTGTCGGCTTCAGCTAAACTATCAATCGTTACCTGACGCAATGTTCTAAAACTTGGATCCATGGTAGTTTCCCATAACTGCTCAGCGTTCATCTCTCCAAGACCTTTATAACGTTGTATTGCGGCGCTTCCGCCCATCTTTGCGTTGGCAATATCGCGTTGGTCATCATTCCAGGCATATTCTTTTTTGTTTCCTTTCTTCACTAAATATAATGGCGGAGCCGCAATATAAATGTGTCCGCCTTCAATAAGTTCTTTCATAAAACGGAAGAAGAAAGTCAAAATCAAAGTAGAAATGTGGCTACCATCAACATCAGCATCACACATAATAATTACTTTGTGATAACGCAATTTCTCTAAATTTAAGGCTTTACTATCTTCTTCTGTTCCAATAGTTACACCCAATGCTGTGAATATATTTCGAATCTCTTCGTTTTCAAAAACCTTATGATGCATTGCTTTTTCGACGTTTAGAATCTTACCTCTTAAAGGTAAAATAGCTTGAAAATTTCTATCACGTCCTTGTTTTGCTGTTCCACCTGCCGAATCTCCCTCGACTAGATAAACTTCACATTTTGCTGGATCTTGTTCTGAACAATCAGATAATTTTCCTGGTAAACCACCCCCGCCCAAAACGGTCTTACGCTGAACCATTTCACGTGCTTTCTTCGCCGCATGACGCGCTTGAGCCGCAAGAATAACTTTTTGCACAATGATTCGAGCATCGTTTGGATTTTCTTCCAAATAATTTTCTAGCATTTCGGCAACCGCTTGAGAAACCGGAGAAACTACTTCTCTGTTTCCTAATTTGGTTTTGGTTTGTCCTTCGAATTGAGGTTCTTGAACTTTTACCGAAATAATAGCGGTCAAACCTTCACGGAAATCATCTCCAGTAATTTCGAATTTTAATTTATCTAACAAACCTGAAGAGTCCGCATATTTTTTTAACGTACGCGTCAATCCCATACGGAAACCTTGTAAATGCGTTCCGCCTTCGTGTGTGTTGATATTATTCACATAAGAAAAAATATTTTCTGAGTAACTGGTATTGTATACCAAAGCCACTTCAACAGGAACTTCTCCTTTTTCGTGCTCCATGCTAATCACATGTGATATGATAGCTTCTCTACCTTTATCTAAAAAGCGAACGAATTCTTTCAATCCTTCTTGCGAATGGAAAACTTCTCCTTCAAAATCGCCATTTTCTTTTTTAAATCTTCTGTCTGTTAGCGTTATGGTAATTCCTTTATTCAAGAAAGACAATTCACGCATACGTCCTGCCAAAGTATCATACGAAAACTCTAATGTTTGGGTAAAAATTGTGTTATCCGGATGAAAAGTAACCATCGTTCCGCGTTTGGTGGTTTCACCAATTTGTTTCACAGGATACATTGCTTTTCCTTTTTCGTATTCCTGCTCGTACACTTTTCCGTCTCTATAAACCGTAGCTCTCAAGTGGTCAGAAAGTGCATTTACACAGGAAACTCCTACTCCGTGCAGTCCGCCGGATACTTTATATGAGTCTTTATCAAACTTTCCTCCAGCACCAATTTTAGTCATTACAACCTCAAGTGCAGATACACCTTCTTTTTTGTGCATGTCAACCGGGATACCACGTCCGTTATCTTCAACTGTAACCGAATTATCTTCGTTTATAATAACACCAATTGTGTCGCAATGTCCAGCTAATGCCTCATCGATAGAGTTGTCTACTACTTCATAAACCAAATGGTGCAAGCCTCTAACTCCAGTATCTCCAATGTACATGGAAGGACGCATTCTAACATGCTCCATTCCTTCTAACGCCTGAATACTATCGGCCGAATAACTGTTCTTTTTTATCTCGTCGCTCATATTATTTTATGGTAAAAAATCTATTTTTTGTCTAACGAGCAAATATATAAAAACGCATAGGATTTCCTATTGAAAATTGGGTTTAAAACCTTTAAGTTATTAACAAAAAAGTGTCAATTACAATATCAATTTCAATTTCAAAAATCAATAAATGTCAATTATAAAATTGTATAAATCTTGTAAAAAACAAATTTTCAAAACAAACATAAGCACGCCGTTTTGAAAATTTGAAAATTAAATCAATTCAATCTATTTTAAAATTGACTTTTAAAATTGACTTTTAAAATTGTTTTTTGAAATTGTTTTTTGAAATTGAAATTACTATTTTATATAAGCATCATCATGAACACTTGCCACAGCTCTTCCTGAGGGATCGTTCATGTTTTTAAACGCCTCATCCCACTCTAATGCGATTTTGGTACTGCAAGCCACACTGGCTTCCTGCGGAACGCTTAAAGCAGCTGCATCGCTTGGGAAATGTTCTGTAAAAATAGAACGGTAATAATACTCCTCTTTCGATGTTGGTGTTTGAATTGGGAATTTAAATTTAGCATTCGCTAATTGCTCATCCGAAATTTCTTTGGCTACCACTTCTTTCAGTGTGTCAATCCAACTATAACCGACGCCGTCACTAAACTGTTCTTTTTGTCTCCAAGCCACACTTGCTGGTAACATATCTTCAAATGCTTTACGAAGTACCCATTTTTCCATTCTTTCTCCATTAATCATTTTGTCCTGCGGATTGATTCGCATCGCAACATCCATGAATTCTTTATCTAAAAATGGCACACGTCCTTCAATTCCCCATGCTGCTAAACTTTTGTTAGCACGAAGGCAATCATACATGTGTAATTTGCTTAATTTACGGACCGTTTCTTCATGGAATTCTCTTGCATTTGGTGCTTTATGAAAATATAAATAACCTCCAAATAATTCATCTGAACCTTCGCCCGAAAGCACCATTTTTATTCCCATAGATTTAATAACTCGTGCCATCAAATACATTGGCGTGGAAGCTCTAATGGTAGTTACATCATACGTTTCTATATTGTAAATCACATCGCGAACAGCGTCCAAACCTTCCTGAATAGTAAACTTAATTTCGTGGTGAATGGTTCCCAAATGATCTGCTACTACTTGTGCCGCAGCTAAATCAGGGGAACCTTCTAAACCAACTGCAAACGAGTGCAATTGAGGATACCAAGCATCTACAGTATCACCAGACTCTATACGTTTTTGCGCATATTTTTTGGCTACAGCCGAAGTGATTGATGAATCTAATCCACCGGAAAGCAAAACGCCATAAGGTACATCGCTCATCAATTGTCGGTGAACTGCTGCTTCTAAGGCGATTTTAATTTCTTCAATGCTGGTTGCATTTTCTTTTACGGCATCATAATCTGTCCATTCTCTTTTGTACCATTGTACAAATTCGCCATCTTTACTCGACATATAATGTCCTGGAGGAAACAACTGGATTTTGGTGCAATAGCCTTCTAAAGCTTTTAATTCGGATGCCACGTAAAAGGTTCCGTTTTGGTCCCAACCAATATACAATGGAATAATTCCCATATGATCACGTGCAATGAAATATTCATCTTTGGCAACATCATAAATCGCAAAACCAAAAATACCATTCA
>CALQCV020000113.1 GCA_943329165.2 Candidatus Nitrotoga sp. CP45
AATCTTGAAGAAAGATGGAATTTTCAACTTGTTCGATGGCAAAGACAGAAACGTTTTCTTTTTTAAGATTTTCAATTACTTCTAAAATATCTTTTTGATATTCCCAAGTAACCGTTTCTGTTGCGCCAAGCGCAGTTTTGTGGATTTCTTTGTTTGGTGGAATTGCAGTTATGCCACAGATATATATTTTTTCAATCAAAAAGGCATCAGCAGTTCGAAATACAGAACCAATATTGTGAAGACTCCTAATGTCATCTAGTATAATTATTATTGGAGTTTTTTTGGCTTCTTTGAAGTCCTCGATTGATTTTCTTTCTAATTCTTTATTTTCAAGCTTACGCATATTTTTTTATTTTATACAATTTGACCTTCGGTCGTATATGGCAAATATATTCAAAAAAAAGTCCCGATATTATCGAGACTTTCTTGAATTATAATTAAGTAAAATTTAGCTTTTTGTCGGAGCAGCACTATCGGCTGGAGCATCTGGCAGAACAGTTCCTTTGATAGTAACTACTTTAGTTTCCTGACCAGTAGCATTTGATTTTATTGTTACCGTTTTAGTAAATGGACCAACTCTGTCAGTTGCATATTTTACTCCGATTTTTCCTTTTGCACCTGGAGCAATATCGCCTTCTGGTTTAGTAGGAACCGTACAACCACATGATCCTTGAGTGCTTTCAATTTTTAGAGGTTTATTTCCATTGTTTACAAAAACAAATTCTCTGTTTCCATCAGCATTGTGTGGAATTGTTCCGTAATCGATAGTTTCGTTTTCGAAAACCATCCCCGGTCCGTCAACTTTTGTAGTTTCAACTTTAACAGCTGTATCAGCTTTCTTAGCTGTTTTTTTTGCAGTTTGAGCGTTGCTAGTTGCAACACCAAAAACAGTAATTGCAGCTAATAAAATAATTCTTTTCATTTTTATAGTATATAGGTTTGAGGTACAAATCTATTTAAAAATTGAAATGCTCCTTTTTTTTTTGTCTTAAGGTTAAATTAAATTTTTTTTAGGAAGGCTAAATCATTCTAAAATATTTAAATTCGCTATTACTAAAATTAATTCTAAATCCATTGGCAGCCAAAGAAACTTCGACGAAAGAAACTCCTTTAATGAAACAATACAACGAGATAAAAAGAAAATATCCCGATGCGTGTTTGTTGTTTAGGGTAGGGGATTTTTACGAAACCTTTGGAGATGACGCCATTCGAGCTTCTAAAATACTCGGAATTGTTTTAACCAAGCGGGGTGCAGGTTCAGAAACCGAAACGGCTTTAGCGGGTTTTCCACATCATTCTTTAAATACCTATTTGCCAAAATTGGTAAAAGCCGGACTTCGGGTTGCGATTTGTGACCAGCTCGAAGATCCAAAAATGACTAAGACAATTGTTAAGCGTGGTGTAACCGAATTGATCACACCTGGAGTTTCAATGAACGATGAGGTTTTACAATCAAGGTCTAATAATTTTTTGGCTTCGGTTTATTTTGGTAAAAAACAATTAGGTATTTCGTTTCTTGACGTTTCTACAGGTGAATTTTTAACTGCACAGGGCAACGAAGAATATATTGATAAGCTGTTGCAGAACTTTATTCCAAGTGAAATTTTAATTCAAAAAAACAATCGAAACCAATTTAAAGAAATATTCGGAGAAAGATTCAATGTTTTTTATCTTGAAGATTGGGTTTACAAAGAAGATTATGCTCTTGAAACTTTAAATAATCATTTTCAAACCAATTCATTGAAAGGATTTGGAATTGAAGAATTGCTCGATGGAATTATAGCGTCAGGTGCAATTTTGTTTTATTTATCGGAAACGCAACATAATAAAGTTCAGCATATCACCAATATTCAAAGAATTGCAGAAGATGCTTATGTTTGGATGGACCGATTTACGATTCGGAATTTAGAATTGTATCACAGCCATTCTCAAAATGCGGTTACACTGTTGGATGTAATTGATAAAACGCTTTCGCCAATGGGTTCAAGAATGTTGAAACGTTGGTTAGCCCTACCTTTGAAGGACATTCACAAGATTAGAGGTCGGCACGAAGTTGTTTGTTATTTCAAGGAAAATATAGAAATTCTTCAGAAAATGCAATACCAAATCAGGCAAATTTCTGATTTGGAGCGTTTGATTTCTAAAGTTGCTACGGGGAAAATCTCTCCGCGAGAAGTTATTTATCTTAAAGAATCGTTGGATGCGATAATTCCAATAAAAACGATTGCTTTAGAAAGTAAACAAGAAGCTGTTCGGGTCATTGGCGATAGTTTGCATTCTTGTGATTTGCTTCGCGAGAAAATAAAAACTACTTTAAATCAAGAGGCTCCAGTAGCTATTGCCAAAGGAAACGCCATTGCTATCGGCGTTCATACCGAACTAGACGAATTACGAGATATTGCTTTTTCAGGGAAAGAATATTTGGAAGGCATTGAAAGAAGAGAGTCAGAATTAACCGGAATTTCTTCTTTGAAGATTTCTTTTAACAATGTTTTTGGCTACTATATAGAAGTTCGAAACACCCATAAAGATAAAGTTCCTACGGAATGGATTAGAAAGCAGACGTTAGTAAATGCAGAGCGCTATATTACGGAAGAATTAAAAGAATACGAAACCAAAATTCTTGGTGCAGAGGAAAAAATACATCAAATTGAAAATCAATTATTTGAACAATTGGTCAGTTGGATTGCAACTTATATTAAACAAGTTCAACTGAATGCCAATTTAATAGGGCAATTAGATTGCCTGATTTCATTTGCACAGTTAGCCATAGAAAATGATTATGTGTGCCCAACTCTTGATGAAACATTCGAGTTGGAAATCACAAATGGGCGTCATCCGGTTATTGAAAAACAATTGCCTGTAGGTATTCCGTATGTGCCCAATGATGTTTTTCTTGATAGAGAATCGCAACAGCTTATTATGATTACCGGGCCAAATATGTCGGGGAAGTCGGCAATTTTGAGACAAACGGCATTGATTGTTTTGTTAGCCCAAATGGGAAGTTTTGTTCCTGCTGAGAAAGTCAGAATGGGAATTGTAGATAAAATTTTCACCCGAGTAGGAGCAAGTGATAACATTTCGATGGGCGAATCTACTTTTATGGTGGAGATGAATGAAACCGCTTCGATTTTGAACAACATTTCAGATAGAAGTTTGGTTTTATTAGATGAAATTGGGCGTGGCACAAGTACTTATGACGGAATTTCAATAGCATGGGCAATAGCAGAGTTTTTACATGAAAATCCGTCTAGGCCCAAAACGCTATTTGCAACACATTATCATGAATTGAATGAAATGAGTGAGTTGCTGCCAAGAATCAAAAATTATAATGTTTCGGTAAAAGAGTTAAAAGACACAGTTCTCTTTATCAGAAAGCTGGTTGCCGGTGGAAGCGCTCATAGTTTTGGTATCCACGTAGCAAAAATGGCCGGAATTCCGCAAACAGTTATTCAAAAAGCACAAAAACTTCTTAAGAAATTAGAAAAAAACCATTCTAGCGAATCATTAAGTGGCATAAAATCGGTTAAGGATGGCTCGAGCCTGAAAGGCGAACAGGCGCAGCAAATGCAGCTGAATATTTTCAATCTGGATGATCCTTTATTAGAAGAAATACGAGAAGACATAATGAATTTAGACATCAATACTTTGACGCCAATTGAAGCTTTAATGAAATTAAATGAATTAAAGCGTATGCTGCAGAAAAAATAAATGTGGCTATTGAATTGTGTTTATCAATTGGTTAGGATTTAACAAACTTTTTTTCAAAAAAAACGTTTGCATTATTCATTTTTAATATTACATTTGCATCCGCAATACGCTGTAAGTATTGCTGTTCTAACAAATAATGTTAATGCGAAAATAGCTCAGTTGGTAGAGCGCGACCTTGCCAAGGTCGAGGTCGCGGGTTCGAGCCCCGTTTTTCGCTCAACTACTTATAATGCTCGAGTGGTGAAATTGGTAGACACGCTGGACTTAAAATCCAGTGAACAGCAATGTTCGTGCGGGTTCAAGTCCCGCCTTGAGTACAAAAGCCTCTAACTTTTCAGTTAGAGGCTTTTTTGTTTATATGTTTTGCTAAATAAATTTTAAAATTAGATAAAATAAGAAAGCCACGCTTAGCGTGGCTTTAAATCTTTTAAAATAATTAGTTATCTAATTATTTTTTTTCAGCTGGAGCAGCAGCTTCAGCTGGAGCAGCAGCAGCAGTTGTGTCAACAGCAGTAGTGTCAGCAACAACAGCAGTAGTGTCAACAGCTTCAACAGCAGTTGTGTCAACAGCATCAGCTGGAGCAGCATCAGCTTGTTTACAAGAAACTACAGTTAATGTAGCAATAACAGCTAAACTTAAAAATACTTTTTTCATCTTACTTAATATAAAAGGTTAATTATTAATTCGAGGCAAAGATATAAATTTTTTAATAGGTTAAAATAAATTTTTAATTTTTTTTAAAAAACCTATATTTTACTTCTGCACTCTCTTTACAACAACTGTGCCAAAACTTAAATTATTGTTAAAATATTACTTTTTTATTTTTTTGGGAGCTACGATTTTTAACTCTTTAATCAAATTATCAGCTCCAGCAAATTTATCAATGATGAACAAAACGTAACGAATGTCAACCATTATATTTCTACAAATTTCAGGAGAATAATAAATATCGCTCATTGTTCCTTCCCAAACTCTATCAAAATTCAATCCAATTAAATTTCCTCTGGCATCTAAAGCTGGACTTCCCGAGTTTCCGCCAGTGGTATGATTTGTAGCGATAAAGTCTAATGGCATTTTACCATTTACACCATAAACACCATAATCTTTTGCATTAAATAAATCAATCAGCTTCTTTGGAACATCAAATTCGTAATCACCTGGAATATATTTTTCAATAACCCCATCCAAATAAGAGAAAGGCTCATAAAAAACGGCATCATTTGGTTGATATCCTTTAATTTTTCCATAAGTAACACGAAGTGTGCTATTAGCATCAGGGAATATTCTATTATTAGGAAATAATTCTAAAACAGCTTTCATGTAGGTTCTTTGTGTAGCAATATTTTTTAAATTAAGTTCATCATATTTCGGCAATACATTTTTTGTGTAAGCCTCGGCCATTGCTTTTAAAATTTGATATCCTTTGTCTGCATTTATCTTTTCTATTACGGTTTTGGAGTCGCCTTCTAATAAACTTCTAAAATCTTCTAATTTTGTTAATTTGGTATTAGTGTAAATATCATTTGTCAATTCAGACGCATTCAGGTTATTTAATTCATTTGGTAAAAATTGGCTTGGTAATCTTTTAGCATAAATAGCAATTAACTGTTCAAACACATTTTTATCAACCATGGCGTTATAATCTTTATAGAAATCGACAATTCCATTCGATAAATTGTTTTTTCTATCTGTAAACGCTTGTTCGCCTTTCGTTTTTAAAATTTGTTCTAATTGATATAAACGATAGCTGTTTTGAAGTAATTCAGAATTACGTAATACTACTTCGGAAAATAAATCTCTCGCTAAGGAAAAGTCTCTTATTTCGCTATAATTTTTATCAAAATCACTAATTATGTTTCCATATTCTCCTTGCTTTCCGGCTTTTATAACTTTTTCTTGAAAGGACGCTTCAAATTTTTGTTTTACACTAATTGCATTAGACTTTTTCAAACCTTTGGTTTCTCCTATCCATTTTTTCCAATAATTAGCCACAGCAGCATATTTTGAAGCATATTGGATTTTTATAGCATTGTCTTTTCTCATAAATCCATCTTGCACTTTCAAGGCAGCATCTCGTACTTCAATTTTAACTGGATTTAATGTATTTACAATTTGATCAACTGCAATTGCAGGTAGATATTCTTGAGTTCTTCCCGGATATCCCATAACCATAGTAAAATCATTTTCTTTAACTCCATTTATAGAAATAGGGAAAAAGTGTTTTGGTTTATAAGGCACGTTGTCTTTTGAATATTCTGCAGGGCGATTATTTTTGTCTGCATAAATTCTAAACAATGAAAAATCACCGGTATGTCTTGGCCAAACCCAATTATCTGTATCAGAGCCAAATTTGCCAATTGCACTTGGTGGTGCACCTACAAGTCGAACATCTTTATAGTTTTCAATTACAAAAAGAAGGTATTGATTTCCATCATAAAATGTTCGTATGTTGTTTTCTTGCCAAGCTTCTTTTGGCAAAGTTTTGTTTAAAAAACTTATATTCTCTTGAATTTTTTTCTGTTTTTCAGCTTCAGTAGCCAAAGTTCCTGTTCCTTCTAAAACTTTTGTAGTAACATCTTCAATTCGGATGACGAAAGTAACATACAAGTCTTTGTTGGGCAACTCTTCTTCCATTTTATAGGCCCAAAAACCATTGGTTAAATAATCGTTTTCTACTGTTGAATGACTTTGAATATTGTCAAAGCCACAGTGATGATTAGTTAAAATAAGTCCTTTGTCTGAAATAACTTCTGCAGTACAGCCGCCATCAAATTGAGGAACCGCATCTTTTAAACTAGATTTGTTAACCGAATAAATATCTTCGGCAGAAATCTTCATGCCTAATTTTTTCATTTCGCTTTCGTTCATTCCTTTTAACAAAGA
>CALQCV020000114.1 GCA_943329165.2 Candidatus Nitrotoga sp. CP45
CGTTCGTTTTATGAAACTGATTATCGCGGATTGGAACTAGTTGGTGATTATCGTCTAACACGCAGACATTATTTGGCTGCCGAAATTGGTAACGAAAATAAAACGGTTGATGATGATCAAGTCAACTTTACCACCAAAGGAACATTTCTCAAAGTTGGATTTGACTACAACTCTTTTCAGAACTGGGGGAATATGGAAAATATTATTTCTGTTGGATTGCGATATGGTGTAAGTAGTTTTAGTCAGACGTTGAACAGCTATCAAGTCTATAATCCTAACCAATATTTTGGAGAATCTCCGGTAATCATCTCAGGTGAAAATTTTGATGGTTTATCAGCACAATGGATAGAAGTCGTTGCCGGTATGAAAGCCGAAGTGTTTGGCAACATATTCATAGGTTTCAGCTTTAGATTAAACCGATTGGTTTCTCAAAAGCGTCCTGACAACTTTGACAATCTATATATTCCAGGTTTTAACAGAACCTACAATGGAGATTTTGGTGTTGGATTCAATTATACCGTTTCTTATTTTATTCCGTTATATAAAGCCACCGTTAAGGCAAAAGAGAAAGCAAGCAAAGAGAAATCTAAAAAGAAGAAAAAATAGTTTAGCTGTGTGGATTTGGTTATTTGATTTCTACTTTCACGAATCACCAAATCACCAAATTAACACAATTCATAACTTATAATTAAATTATCATGTCTAAAAAAATAAAATCCTTTCTTTACAATCTTATTTGCTTTGCAATACTATTCGTTTTATTCCGTTTTTTAATAGATAAATATACCAACCTTACTGGTTTGTTTATTCCAATCACAGCCTTTGTTGTTGCTACACTTATAGCACCTAAATTCCAAGCGGTCCAAACTCAGGATGGTGAAAAAATATTTATGCGTTGGTTGCTGTTAAAAGGTGTTCGCGAAGTAGGATAAGTGATTGTAAGCAGAAGTGCCCTAAAAAGCCTATCTTTATTACTTTAAAAGAACCAAATAATGGAAAACACAAAGTTCAACATAGCCGTATTAATTGATGGCGATAATGCCCAACCCAAGTTAATAAAGGAAATTCTGGAAGAAGTTTCCAAATATGGCAAAGCCACTATACGAAGAATTTATGGCGACTGGACGCAACAACATATGAATGGCTGGAAAGAAATTATCAATCAATATTCTATCAGTCCTATTCAAAAGTTTGCCTATACCACAGGGAAAAACTCTACAGACAGTTCGCTTATTATAGAAGCGATGGATATTTTGCATAGCAAAAACACTGAAGGCTTTTGTATCGTTTCGAGTGATAGCGATTATACCGGTTTAGCCAAAAGAATTAGAGAAGAAGGACTTTTTGTAATGGGCATCGGACAAAAGAAAACACCAAGTGCCTTTGTGCAATCGTGTGAAATATTTACGTTTACTGAAAACCTTCTTGTTGAACCGAAAGCTATTCCAGTTGTTAAAAAGAAAGCCAATACAAAAGAAACCGTCGTAAAAGAAACAGATACTGATACTACAACCAAAATAAATCATTCTATCATAGATAAAGCATTTGATATTTCGGCCAATGAAGATGACGAAGCGTATATCGCAAACATTGGAACCAACCTGCGTAAAATATCACCAAGTTTTGACTCCAGAACTTATGGTTTCAGAAACCTAACTAAGCTTTTTGAAAGCATTGAGAAATATCAGGTGGTCAAAAATATCGTCAACGGACTAAATCATCCATTAGTCAGATTGAAATAGCTACTGTAATTTTAAGTAAACTTTAAAATTTCAATGTGTTTTTGCTGCCACTAAATGCACTATTTTTGACTTTCGAAAAATCATTTTAAAGAAATTAACGTCTTTTGTTTATGAAGAAATTGCTACTTGTGACAATCTTTTGTTTCTATTCATTTGTCGCCGTTGCCCAATCGGGTTATGAGATTACCATTAACCTAAAAAACGCTCCGGATTCGATAGCGTATCTCACCTATTACCAATTTGACAAAACCTTAATCAAAGATACCTGCACTTCAATCAAAAACGATAAGATTATTTTTAAAGGTAAAGGAAAACTCGACAAAGGAATTTATTCTTTAGTAAGCCAGGGAAAAGCGATTTACTTTGATTTCTTTATCGACGAAAACACCCAAAACCTTGAACTTAAAACAGAAGCGAGTCAAAATATTGGTAAAGAGCTAACCGCACTCAATTCGCCATTGCAAAATGATTTCTTTCGCTATGTTCAGTTCATCAACCAACAAAACAAAGACTTTCAGACTTATAAACAAACTACAAATTTAGCAACCAAAAAAGATACGCTCGCACTAAATAATAAGCAAAAAGACATCGAAAAAAGCATTAACGATTTTGAAGAAAAGTTTATCGTTGACCATAAAGGAACTTATATTGCTGATGTGATGAACTTAAAAGTGGAAAAACTTCTCAAAGACATTCCAAAAGCGTCTAACGGCAGACCAGATAGCATTCGGGTATACCAATACTATAAAAATCACTACTGGGACAATGTAGATTTTAAAGATGATGGTACCATTAGAAATCCATTTTTCAATAACAAAATAAAAAGATATTTTGACTCGGTTGTCCTAACACATCCTGATTCTGTTTGTGTTGAAATTGATAAAATAATGGAGAAAACGAAACCGGGAAGTGTAACCTATATGCTACTATTGGCGCACTTAACTTATAAGTACGAAACGTCGAAAATTATGGGGTTTGACAAAGTGTTTGTTTACATGTCTGACAACTATTTTAAAACCGGAAAAGCCAATGGTATTTATGACGATAATGATGTTGTTCAAAAAATTATCAAACGTGCTGATAAATTAAAACCACTACTTGTTGGCGCTACTGCTCAGGATTTGTTTATGATAAGGGCCGAAGACTTTCCTAAGTTAAAAGCAATGGGATTTGAAGACGCTAAAAACAGCGAAGAAATGACCAACGTTTATTATAAAAATATTGATCAGGTTAGTAAAATGTATGTCAAGTTAAGCGATGTAAAAGCGGAGTATACCGTTCTTGTTTTTTGGGATGTTGATTGCGGCCATTGTCAAAAAGAAATTCCGATACTTTTGGAACAGTATAATGACTTATTAAAAGAAAAGAAAGATGTGAAAGTATATAGCGTTTATATGCAGCACGAAGGCGATAAGTATCTAAAATATATTGCCGAAAACAAGTTGCCTTGGATAAACGTATATGATGGCGCTCATTACAACAATGCTGTTGAGAAGTATGATGTTTACTCTACGCCTGTTATTTATATTTTGGATAAAAATAAAGTTATCAAAGCCAAACGCATTGATGCTCAACAGATAAAAAATATAATTAAGGCAATAGATTACGAAACTAAAGGAAAATAAACTATTCTTCTAAGTTCATATACTTCCCTTTCTTGCTGCCTTCATACATTTCGTATTTTACCAAGCGGGCTTCCAAACTTCCGTTGAAAAGCTTGATTTTACGTGATGGTCGAAGTCCAACAAATTTCAAAGCTTCCAGATTTGCAGTGATAAACCAGGCATTCGTATTTGGATAATTATTCTTTAACGTATCTCCAATTTCTCTGTAAAAACGCTCTAACTCAATATTCAAACGTTCATCGTATGGTGGATTAAAAACCATTTGCAATGGACCAGTGTTTTCCTTTTTACTATCAAAAAAATCACCTTGAATAACACTTACATAGTCATCTAGATTGGCATTCTGAATGTTGTCTTTCGCTTTCTGAACCGCACTTGGTGCTTTGTCGTAGCCAATAATAGTATGATGAAACTCCCGCGTTTTTTTCATCAACGCATCAATAATTTGGTCAAACAAATCGTTATCCCAATCGTTCCATTTTTCGAAAGCAAATTCTTTTCTGTTGATGTTCGCCGGAATATTACACGCAATCATGGCAGCTTCCGCCAATAATGTTCCCGAACCACACATGGGATCTAGAAAATCACTTTTCCCTTCCCAACCCGAAAGTAACAAGATTCCTGCTGCCAATACTTCGTTTATCGGTGCAATATTCGTAGCGGTTCGGTAACCACGATGGTGTAATGAAGCACCCGATGTATCAAGTGCTACCGAAACTTGGTCACGGTCAATATGGATATTAATTCTTAAATCGGGGAAATCCTTATCAACACTTGGGCGTTGTCCTGTTTTCTCACGGAATTGATCCACAATGGCATCCTTTGCTTTTTGCGAAACAAACTGCGAATGCTTGAAATTATCTGAATGAATTGTAGTGTCAATAACAAAAGTTTGGTTATCTCCAATATATTTCGACCAATCAATACCTTGAATGCCTTTATATAGATTTTGGTCGTTCGTCGCTTTGAAATAATAAATAGGTTTCAATATCTTCAATGCAGTGCGCAACGACAGATTGGCTTTGTACATAAATCCTTTATCTCCTTTGAAACTTACGGCGCGCGTTCCAATTTCAACATCTTGTGCGCCTAATTGTTGTAATTCTTTGGCTAGTATTTCTTCAAAACCAAAAAAGGTTTTGGCAATCATTTTAAAATTCTCCATAAAATCTCTGTGAATCTCTACGTTGTTTTGTCTAAATCTCTGTGTAATAACTTTTCTTATGTTATTTAAAGAAAATACAAAGTTTAGCAAAGTTTAATATCTGTAGCAAAAATACATTAAATTTGCTCGTTCAGAATTCATTTGAAAAGAATAAATGTCAGACTTAATAAATCCTAAATCCCAAATCCTAAATCCCACCCAAGGCCAAAAGGCCGAATTGAGCGGAGCTAAATCAGAAAATTGGTATGCTGACTGGTTTGATACGCCTTATTATCACATACTTTACAAAGAGAGAAATTACCGTGAAGCACAGCTTTTCATGGATAATCTCACGCATTATTTAAATTTACCTGAAAAAGCAAAAGTGCTTGACCTGGCTTGTGGTAAAGGACGACATGCAATTTACTTAAACCAATTGGGATTTGATGTTGTCGGTGCCGATTTGTCTGAAAACAGTATTGCTGAAGCCAATAAAAACAGAAATGACACGTTACATTTTGTGGTGCATGACAAACGTGAGTCATTTAACGAAAAGTTTGACGCTATCTTTAATTTGTTTACCAGTTTTGGTTATTTTGAAAACAGAGAAGACGATATAAAAACCTTGTTAGCCATCAAAGAAAGTCTTTCTGAATATGGGTTTGCTGTGATTGATTTTATGAATTCGCAAGTCGTGATTGATAATTTGATTCCAGAAGAAACCAAAGAAGTCGATGGTATTACTTTTCACATTAAAAGATATGAAACAGGCGGGTATATTATCAAGGAAATTGATTTTGAAGATAAAGGCGAATCATTTCATTTTACCGAGAAAGTTAGAGCCTACACTTTAGAGGATTTTCAGACTATGATGAACGAAACCGGGATTTATTTATTGGATACTTTTGGCGATTATAAGCTTAAAAAATTTCATAAAAATACAAGTGAACGTTTAATAATGATTTTTAAATAAAGTGGATTTGTTATTTGTGGATTTGGTTATTCGATAGCCAAATTACCGAATTACCAAATTACCGAATTACCAACTAAATGAATTACTTATTACCTTTACTATCAGTACTTATTGGCTATTTAATTGCCTTACTGCTTAAACCAAAAGCAAAGCAAAACCTAAAGTTATTATTGGCGTTTAGTGGTTCGTTTTTATTGTCGTTAACCGTTATGCATTTGCTTCCTGATGTTTATGAAAGCGGGACTAAGAGTATTGGTATTTTTATCATGTGTGGAATCTTATTCCAAATCATTTTAGAATTTTTTTCCAAAGGTGCCGAACACGGTCATGTTCATGGCCATGACAAACTAACTCAAATGCCTTGGTTGTTATTTATCAGTTTGTGCATTCACGCTTTATTAGAAGGATTTCCCGTTGGGCGAAATCATGATTTAGCCTACGGAATTGCGATTCACCACTTGCCTATTGCCATCATCTTAACGTCATTTTTTCTAAATGCACAGTTAAATAAAGTGGCATTGTTTATCTTCATGGTGACATTTGCTGTAATGACACCATTAGGAACTTTAGTTTCTGATAGCTTTCCGATGCTTAACGAATACTACACTCAAATAACCGCCGTGGTTATCGGAATTCTGTTTCATATCTCTTCCACAATTATCTTTGAAAGCAGCGAAGGACATAAGTTTAACATCGCTAAAGTTTCGATGATTATTTTGGGAATTGTGTTGGCGAGTTTTTTATAAAACTCAGTATCTTAGCAACTCAGAACCTTAGCAACTCAAAAATGTCCTTCACCAAAACCACCGAACAATCCTCGCATTACGAACATTTAGAAAAAATGCCGATAGCCGATTTGTTATACAATATCAATAAAGAAGATAAAACGGTTCCGCTTGCTGTCGAAAAAGCATTGCCACAAATTGAAGCTTTAGTTACTAAAATCGTGGAGAAAATGAAACTCGGCGGAC
Source organism: Candidatus Nitrotoga sp. CP45 (assembly GCA_943329165.2). Lineage (GTDB taxonomy): Bacteria > Bacteroidota > Bacteroidia > Flavobacteriales > Flavobacteriaceae > Flavobacterium. The sequence continues at coordinate 6,456 of CALQCV020000114.1, forward strand.
GACTTTTTTACATTGGCGCCGGAACTTCGGGAAGATTAGGGATTGTAGATGCTTCAGAATGTCCGCCAACGTTTGGTGTGCCGTTTGACTTGGTTAACGGTATTATAGCCGGCGGA
>CALQCV020000115.1 GCA_943329165.2 Candidatus Nitrotoga sp. CP45
AAAAACTAACAACGGACGGATAATATTTCCGTTTTGTTGCGGAATTCCGGTCAAACCGTCTAATCCCGAGCCACGCGTAAAATTGATTAAAAACGTTTCCAAACTATCATCCAAATGATGCGCTGTTAGAATATAATCGTAAGCATTATTTATCAAAAGTGTATTAAACCATTCATATCGAAGGTTTCGGGCAAGGACCTGAATGGATGATTTCTGTTTTTCTCCTAATTTTTTGGTGTCAAAATGACTTACAAATAGTAGTACATCCAACTTTTTGCTTTGTTCTTTTACAAATTCTTCATCTTCATCACTTTCATCACTACGCAGTTGAAAATTGCAATGAGCTACTGCAAAGTTTAAATCCAATTGACGGCATAAATACAAAAGTACCATACTATCAACACCCCCACTTACCGCCAAAAGCAATCGCTTTTCTTTGAGAAAAGGAAAATTTTGATTTATATGGTTTTGGAATTTTGTGAGCATAATTTAAGTCAAAAGGGATTAGGGAAAAGGGATAAGTTATTCCTCTAGTTTTTTAATTAACGAATTTAGCATTTTTTCAACTTCAATTGAAAGTTCTTTTATTTGTTCTAAATCTTCAACTTTTATAAAGTCTAAATTTACAGCAATTTCTAGTTGCGTTTGATTTTCAAATAATGAACCTCTTGCTATTTGTAGAAATCTCGAGTAATCTTTTCTATAATTTCTTCCGTATCCTTCGGCAATATTGGAAGGAATAGAAATCGCACTTCTTTTTATTTGTGGAGTTAAACCATATTTTTCATTTTCCGGTAACTCAAGAACTAGCTTATAAATAAGTGTTACCAAATTCATTGATTTTTGCCAAACAATCAAATCTCTATAACTTTTCATATTTTATCATTTTTAACTAATCCCTAATCTCTTTTCCCTTATCCCTTTCTTAACCCAAAACTTCAAACAACGCTTTGGCTTTCCATAGGCATTCTTCATATTCCTGTTCGGGATTAGATTGAGAAGTTATAGCGCTTCCAACCGAAAATGAAACGTACTTTTCTTTGGCATTGTATAAGACACTTCGGATTACCACATTGAAATCGAAATCATTTTCCGGCGTAAAATAGCCGACCGCACCGCTATACAAACCCCGCTTTGATTCTTCCAGTTCTTCAATAATTTTCATGGCAGAAATCTTTGGTGCGCCGGTCATGCTTCCCATTGGAAAAGTAGTTCTCAGAATTTCTATTGGTGATGTTGTATTTTCTACTGTAGAAACAACCGTAGAAATCAATTGATGCACTTGCTCGAAAGTATAAATACCACACAATTCTTCAACTTCCACAGTTCCTTTTATAGCGGTATGTGATAAATCATTACGAACCAAATCAACAATCATGATGTTTTCGGAACGTTCTTTTTGGTTTTGTTCTAATTCTTTTTTTGAATTACTGTCTAACGTTATATCCAAAAAACGTTTGGCTGTTCCTTTTATAGGTTGCGAAATGACTTTGTTTGCTTCTTTTCTCAAATAACGTTCGGGAGAAGCACAAAGCAAATATTGCTGATTATTTTTAAAGAAGATGGCAAATGGCGGTTTGGAAATCGCGTTTAGTTTCTGATAGATTTCTATTGGCTCTATGGTAGCATTTTCGGCATAAAATTCCATACAAAAATTCGCTTCAAAAATATCGCCACGATTAATGTGTTCGAGCATTTTATGTACTTTAGAGATATAGCTTTCTTTTGAAATGCGTTGTTGAATTGATAATTGATAATTGATAATTGACAATTGACAGTTATTCTCTATACCGATTAAATCAGATTCTATTTCATCATCACATAATCGCAAATACTGAACTTCTAATTGATTTCCTTTTAACAGAAATAGTTTCTTTGGTTGAAAGAAAAATAAATCGGGAAAATGCAAACCGTCAAAGTTACTGGAATGCAATTCTTCTACATCATTTTTCACATCATACGACAAATAGCCGAACAACCAGTCTTTGGTTTGCTGTTGGTATTGTTTTAAATCTTCAAAACAGTTATGATAATCTGTTTTTATCGACGTAAAAGCATCTACAGCCAAGACACAATCAAAGCTGGATTGTTTTTGATGATAATTATTTGAATCCAAAAAAATAATTTCCGCAAACTGCTGTGACCAATGCAATAATTGGTTTTTGAATTCTTCAGGATTGTCAATTTTTTTTTCAACTATAGTTCTCAAAGACATGATTTTTATGGCACTCAAAATTACAATAAAATAATTGGCCGTTTGAATAGAACAAGCTTAAAATTTTGGTGCACTTTTTTACAGGAACGAAATAACATGTAATAAAAAATTACACTCGCTTTTTTCAAACTGAATTTATTACCATTTAAAATGAATGTAAAATAAAACTTAGTTTGGCATTACTCCTTTTCGGATTTACCTTTAATAATACAATCACTCTTAGTTTCTCAACCACGCAATTAGTTACCGTTTAAAAATCGATGGTGAAAGATGTTGTTTTTCATGATAGACGATTTATAAAAGCTGATGATGTCACTTTTTACTTATTGTTGAATAAAATGAAAAAAAGATTATAAACTCACTAAAAAAACAGAAAAAGAAATCGATAATTGCGGTAAAAACTATATAATACAACTAATGAAGGACATTAGGTAGTGTTTTGATAATGAAATAAATACCATTAGTGCTAACCTTTGGTATTTTTTTATTTAACTTTGGTATGCTAACAAACAAAACTTCAATTATTATGAAAAATGCAACTATTTTTATTAGAATATCAATTGGACTTTTACTATTATATGCTTCTATCTGTTTCTTTTTAAAATTAGCCCCTGAAACCGAAGCTACAGGAAGTTTTAAAGCTTTTAATACCGGTTTAATTGCATCAACTTACCTCATGCCTTTAGCAAAAATAATTGAATTATTATGTGGATTATCTTATGTAACCGGAAAATATGTAAGTCTAGCTAATATCGTTATTTTGCCTATAACCTTAAACATTTTATTAATTAATTATTATATGTCGCCTGATAAATTGTTTATTGCAATACCACTTTTTTTGGGCAATTTATTCTTAATTTATCGTTACTGGAACAATTATAAAACCGTATTTACTCCATAAAAAAAGTCCTCTCGTTTTAAAATGAGAGGACTTTTTAATTTATATTTAAAAATTATGCTAAATCAAATCGGTCAAGATTCATTACCTTGTTCCAAGCCGCTACAAAGTCTTTTACAAATTTTTCTTTAGAGTCTTCACATCCGTATACCTCAGCCAAAGCACGAAGTTCTGAATTAGAACCAAAAATAAGATCAGTGCGCGTAGCAATCCATTTTACAGAACCCGTTTTGCGATCTCTACCTTCAAATACATTTTGGGCATCAGAAGTTGCTTTCCATGTGGTACTTAGATTTAGCATATTCACAAAGAAATCATTAGTAAGTGTTTCAGGACGACTTGTGAATACTCCATGTCTTGAACCATCATAATTGGTATTTAACACACGCATACCACCAACAAGAACTGTCAATTCCGGTGCTGTTAATGTTAGCAATTGTGCTTTATCTAAAAGAAACTCTTCTGCATTAGCGGTGTTTTTAGAGCTTACATAATTTCTAAAACCATCAGCTTGTGGCTCAAGTGCAGCAAATGATTCCACATCTGTTTGTTCTTGAGAGGCATCGGTACGACCGGGTGCGAAGGGAACTTTTACTGTATGACCGGCATTTTTTGCTGCCTGCTCAATAGCTGCACATCCACCTAAAACAATCAAATCTGCCATAGAAACTGGTTTACCAAACCCTTGCTGTATTGCTTCAAGTTTTTCCAACACTTTCGACAATTGAGCGGGATTGTTTACTTCCCAATTTTTTTGTGGTGCTAAGCGGATACGACCTCCATTTGCGCCACCGCGTTTGTCAGAACCCCGGAAGGTTGAGGCTGATGCCCATGCAGTAGAAACCAATTCAGAAACGTTTAATCCAGAAGCAAGTATTTTTGTTTTAAGCGTTGCAATATCATTTTCGTCAATCAATTTGTGCGAAACTGCTGGAATAGGATCTTGCCAAATTAATTCTTCTGCCGGAACTTCCGAACCAAGATACAGATTACGTGGCCCCATATCTCTATGCGTTAATTTGAACCATGCTCGTGCAAAAGCATCTGCAAACTCTTCGGGATTTTCATGAAAGTGTTTAGATATTGGCGCATATATAGGATCCATCTTTAAAGCCATATCAGCTGTAGTCATCATAAGGGCTTGAGTATTAGAAGGGTTTCCTGCTGCTGGTGCTTTTCGAGCATTAGATGCAGCTGTTGGTGTCCATTGATTCGCTCCAGCTGGACTCTTGGTTAATTCCCATTCGTAACCTAAAAGTACTCTAAAATAATCGTTATCCCATTTCGTTGGATTAGGTGTCCAAGCACCTTCTATACCGCTTGTAATGGTGTCGTCTCCATGGCCGCTACCAAAAGTATTTCTCCAACCCTGACTTTGTTCTTCGATACTAGCACCCGCTGGTTCTCTACCTACATATTTGCCAGGATCTGCTGCACCATGGGCTTTCCCAAAAGTGTGTCCACCAGCAACCAATGCTACTGTTTCATAATCATTCATGGCCATACGTCCAAAAGTCTCACGTATGTCTATTGCCGATTTAAGTGGGTCCGGATTACCGTTCGGCCCTTCTGGGTTTACGTAAATTAATCCCATTTGTACAGCCCCAAGTGGATTTTCCAATTCACGATTACCAGTATAACGTTTATCACCCAACCATTCTGTTTCAGAGCCCCAGTAGATATCGTGTTCTGGTTCCCATACATCTTCTCTTCCTCCGCCAAAACCAAAGGTTTCAAATCCCATCGACTCCAAAGCGCAATTCCCAGCAAGTATCATCAAATCTGCCCAAGAAAGTTGTTTCCCGTATTTTTGTTTGATAGGCCAAAGCAGCAATCGCGCTTTATCTAAGTTTCCATTATCTGGCCAACTGTTAAGCGGTGCAAAACGCTGTGTTCCTGAACCGGCTCCACCACGACCATCTTGAATTCTGTAGGTTCCGGCACTATGCCATGCCATTCTGATAAAGAATGGTCCGTAATGACCATAATCAGCTGGCCACCAATCTTGCGAATCAGTCATAAGATCATATAAATCTTTTTTAACAGCTTTTAAATCTAATTTTTTAAACTCTTCAGCATAATTAAAATCTTCACCCATAGGATTAGACTTTGCAGAATTTTGATGCAAGATGCTTATATTCAACATATTTGGCCACCAATCTCTATTAGCTGTGCCTCTTCCTGCGCTTTGTTTTAGGGTTCCGCTTGTAAACGGACATTTACCCTGAGAATCATTATTGCCCATAGTGTATTATTAATATTGGTATAAAATTATATTTTTTAAAATCCAAATCTACTGATAACTGTCATCTTTTGTGATAGCTTTTAATTATATATTACTATTTATAAATTGTCAAAACTTATATAGAAGATAATATCATTTCCTTTTATATATTTGTTTTAATCTAAACCAAAATCATATTCATGTTACTATCCAAACTATTCCGAAAAAAATCAACCTCAATTATAATGAAACAAGGTAGTGATGGCGAGCACACTGGCTTACATAAAGTTTTAAACGTAAGAGATTTAACTTTCTTTGGTATTGCGGCCATCATTGGTGGTGGTACATTTAGTGCCATAGGAAATGCGTGCTTTTCTGGTGGACCAGGCGTTGTATTTCTGTATGTGATTTGCGCTATTGCTTGTGGTTTTACTGCTTTATGCTATGCTGAGTTTGCCTCGCGAGTACCCGTTTCTGGTAGTGCTTACACCTATGCTTATGTTTCTTTTGGAGAATTGTTTGCTTGGATTATTGGATGGGCATTAATAATGGAATATTCAATTGGGAATATTTATATCGCTTTTTCTTGGAGTGGCTATTTTACCAATTTACTTGAAAGTTTTCATTTACACTTGCCCGAGTGGCTGACCATCAATTATAAATCGGCACAAGATGCTTTATTGGCTAATAAAGCTGGTGAAGGATTAACAGCTTGGCAAACGGCACCAGCTATTGGTAGCTTGCGAATAATTTTTGACTTGCCAGCCGTGGTAATTAATATGCTTATTACTTATTTGGTTTATCGTGGTACTAAGGAATCTAAAAACTTTAGTAATGTTATGGTATACATCAAGCTTATCATTATTGCTTTAGTAATTTTTGTAGGTGTATTTTATATTGATATAGACAATTGGACGCCTTTTATGCCTAATGGTTTTGGTGGTGTAATGGGTGGTGTTTCGGCTGTCTTCTTTGCCTACATTGGATTTGATGCTGTTTCAACTTTAGCAGAAGAAAGTAAAAATCCGCAACGCGATTTACCTCGTGGAATGATTTATTCACTAGTAATTTGTACGGTTGTATATATCATTTTGGCTCTAGTTATCACAGGAATGGTATCTTATAAAGTACTTGGCGTGAGTG
>CALQCV020000116.1 GCA_943329165.2 Candidatus Nitrotoga sp. CP45
GACGGAAGCGATATGACCTCGGGAGAAATCATTGCTTTTACCTGTTTAAAAACTACTTTGATAGGAGATTATTCACATAGCAAAGAAGCGTGGGCCAAAGCCAAAAAGTACATAGCCAATAATGGTTTAAAAGAAAACTTAGCCGGAAGCTATACTGAAATATATGTCAAAACTATTGATGATATCAAGCAACCTTCGAAGTGGATTACGGAAATTTATATTCCGGTTTTCCCAAAAGCGATAACGTTACCAGAACCTATTATTACTCCGATAAAACCTGCTGTTGCAACTTCACAAACAACCATATCTTCGACAGAAACACCTTAATTCTGCCGTAGATTAAACCTTTTCCTCTAACTTTGTTCCAATTAGCTAAATTTTCACTTTGCAAGACGAAAAGGATTTTATTCAGGAATTATTAAATCCGAAAACGCAAAATATTGCGTTTCAAAAACTCTTGCGAGATTATCAACGACCGTTGTATAATCACATTCGAAATATTGTTTTAAATCACGATGATGCTGATGATGTTCTGCAAAATACCTTTGTCAAGGTTTTTCAACATTTAAAGGATTTCAAAGGTGAAAGCAAATTATTTTCCTGGATGTATCGAATTGCTACAAACGAAGCCATTACATTCATCAATAAAAAAGCCAAACGCAACGGCACCACCAGCGAAGCCATGCAAACCAAAATTATAGATAATCTAAAAGCAGATACTTATTTTGACGGAAATGAAATCCAAATCAAACTACAAAAAGCCGTTGCCTTATTACCCCAAAAACAGCAATTAGTTTTTAAAATGAAATATTACGAAGAATTAAAATATGAAGAACTATCAGAGATTCTGGGAACATCGGTTGGTGCACTAAAAGCGTCGTATCATCACGCTGTGAAGAAAATTGAAGGTTTTGTAAAAAATAATTAAACCATTTAACATTACTTTTGTCAAAAGCACATGAAAGATTTTAAACTAGACAATGAGCTCAAAATAACCTCAGGATTTACAATGCCTGATGGCTATTTTGATACATTATCAGAGAAAATTTTAGCGCAATTACCAAAGCAAGAACCGAAAGCTATTTCAATTTCTAGTTCTAGAAAAACTTGGTATTTTGCTGCGGCAGCCTTTTTTATTCTAATGCTCTCTGTTCCGATATATACTAAATATTCAACTAAACAGGAAGAAATAGATTCGGCTACTTTGGAAAATTACATTGCCTATCAATCAAATATTTCAGAGGAAGAAATTGTAAATTTATTACAACAAGAAGATTTAGATAAAATGAAACTGGAATTCAATGTTGATGACGCAGCTATCGAAGACGCTTTATACTCAAACTCAAACTTAGAACAATATATAATAGACTAATACTATGAAAATTACAAAAATACTCCCATTACTAATAGCTTTTATCTCGTTGAATGTTATTGCCCAAGACGGACCATTTACACGCAAAAAGAAAGAACAGATTAAAGCATTAAAAGTGGCTTTCATAACCGATGAATTGTCATTGACTTCAGATGAAGCTACAAAGTTTTGGCCTTTATTTAATGCCTTTGAAGACAAGCAACAGGAAATTAAAAAACAAAAGTTAAAAGGGTATTTAAACAAAATAGATGATGATTCTTTTGATAAACTATCTGAAAAAGACGCTTCAACCATGCTAGCTCAAATAGAAAGTACCGAAGACGAATTATATAAGTTGAAAAAGAAATTTGCGACCGCTTTAAAAGGAGTCATTTCTCCTGTAAAAATTCTGAAACTCAAAAAAGCAGAAGAAAAGTTCAATCGGAAATTATTACAACAATACCGAGATAGAAAAGTGGGTAATTAGACAAATTGAAAATAATACGTTATGACCGTAAATTCACAAATTAAAAATTATTAAATAATTTGCGAATTTGCGGTTAATTTTTTAATTAAATTCTGATGATTTTTTTCCGAATACAAACACTATAGTTTCAGTCAAAAATCACATCAATTCTTATCAATTTATTTATCTTAAAAACAGATGCACTGTTCAAGAAAACCAATACTAGGTAATAAAGAAATAAAACTTTTTATTCATAGTAATACCTCGTAATAACAATGAATATAAAAATTTTAATTAAGTTAAGATTAGGTTAAAATCTGTTCAAAAATTCGTGTGGCACAGTAATTGGTTTTTTCAGAAAAAAATATCTAAAAACTAAATTCTACTAATTATGAAAACAAAAAATTTATTGTTGGCGATAATATCGTTTTGGAGTCTTTCAAGTGTTTTTGCCCAGGATAGGACTACGGTTACAGCAAATAATTCAGATGTTAGCGACAATCTAGATTTGCGTGCCGTTGCTTCAATCTTTGGTGATTCACGCGATTTACCAGATTTTGAAAGAAGGTTGAACGACCCAAATTCTCAAATTTCAAATTTGGATTTGAATGGAGATAACAGGGTTGACTATCTGCGCGTTATTGAAACAGTTGAAGGGAATACCCATCTGATTATTATCCAGTCCGTTCTTGGTCATGATAATTATCAAGATATTGCTACTGTTGAAGTGGAAAGAGACAGATATAATAAGGTTCAAGTACAGGTTGTAGGCGATGTTTACATGTTTGGTAACAATTATATTTATGAGCCGGTATATGCTTATACACCCATAATATATACTTCATTCTGGGTTGGAAACTATCACCCGTATTGTTCCTCTTGGTATTGGGGATACTATCCAAGTTTTTATGTTGCCTGGTCTCCGTTCCCTATCTATTCTTATCACAATCATATAGGAATTTATATCAACTTTAATCATCAGTATAACTATGTAGACTACAGAAGATGCGCTGTAGCTTATAACAATTACTATAATGGAAGAAGAGGAAACTACTACGAAAGACAATATCCAACCCGTTCATTTTCTAATAGAAACACTGGTTATGCCAATCGATATGAATTAGATAATAATAGAAGAACCCAAAACACAAGTTCACGAAATCAGGTTGCAACTAATGGAACTAGAAATAATTCAAATGCTGTAGGCTCTTCAAGAAGTGTAGCAACTCAAAGCGGTTCTAGAAGCGAATCAAGCCCAAGAATCAATGGAAATACAAGAGCACAGGAATCTCAAAAAAGCGTAGCTACTTCAAATGATCAAAGAAGCGATTCAAGTCCAAGAAGTAATCAAAATCAAAGAGCACAGGAATCTCAAAGAAATTCGAGCCCGAGAGAGTTTTCCCAACAAAGAGGAAATTCTCAACGAAGTGAAGGAAATTCAAGAGGAAATAGAAGAATTTAGTTTAAATAAATAAGTTTAGTTGTTTGTGAAAAGCACTGCAGAAATGTGGTGCTTTTTTTATTTCCAATAGCAAAAAAATTAAAACATTAAAAAAGAAATTGATTTTAAAAATGTAGTACATTTGTCTCCGTTTTTTATCAACTTTTTATGAGCGCTCATAATCATCAACTTCATAGCAAACTTAGTGTTGCAGGTTTACTTATTACTTTAGGAATTATTTATGGAGATATAGGAACTTCTCCTCTATATGTAATGAAAGCCATAATTGGATTAAATCATGTTATTAACGAAGATATTATTTTAGGTGGATTGTCCTGCATCTTTTGGACATTGACTTTACAAACTACTTTGAAATATGTAATCATCACTTTGAGTGCTGATAATCATGGGGAAGGTGGTATATTTGCCTTGTATGCATTAGTAAAAAGAACTAAAATTCAATGGTTAATTGTTCCTGCTATCATCGGTGGAAGCGCGCTTTTGGCTGATGGAATTATTACGCCACCAATATCTGTAGCCTCTGCTGTAGAAGGAATCAGAACCTTTTATCCAAACATCAATACCGTTCCAATTGTAATTGGAATACTCTTTATCTTATTTACCATACAACAATTTGGAACCAAATTAGTAGGTAAATTTTTTGCACCAATGATGCTTGTTTGGTTCAGTATGCTTGGTATTCTTGGAATCATACAAATTGTTTCTAACCTCGAGGTTTTCCATGCATTAAATCCTTATTATGCATATCATTTATTAAAAATTCATCCTGACGGATTTTATGTATTAGGTTTTGTATTTTTATGCACAACTGGGGCTGAGGCACTATATTCAGATATGGGACATTGCGGTAGAAAAAACATACGGATTAGTTGGGTTTTCGTAAAAACTACTCTTGTACTGAACTACTTTGGTCAAGGTGCTTATTTGATAAAACACAAAGGAGATACTTTGATGAATTTAGGCGGAAAAAATGCAAATCCCTTTTATTTAATGATGGAAAGTTGGTTTCAACCAATTGGTATTGTTATAGCAACAATGGCTGCTGTAATTGCATCTCAAGCGTTAATTAGTGGTTCGTTTACCTTAATAAATGAAGCCATGAGGTTGAACTTTTGGCCAAAAGTAAAAATAAAATATCCAACAGATTTAAAGGGACAATTATATATCCCGTCAATCAATTGGCTATTGTTTTTAGGTTGTGTTGGAATTGTACTGCACTTCGAAGAATCCGGTAATATGGAAGCTGCCTATGGTTTAGCAATAGTACTTTGCATGATAATGACCACAATTCTCCTGAATTATTATTTGATTATGAAAAGAATTTCCTGGTTTATCATTGGTGTCATAATCACTCTTTATTTAGGTATAGAAATTAGTTTCCTAATTGCTAATTTGGATAAGTTCCCGCATGGTGGTTATGTAACTTTGATGATTGCTTGCGTATTGATAGGAATTATGACAATTTGGTTTTTGGCCAAAAAAATCAGCAAAACATATACTAAAATTGTCAAAATTGATAACTATAAAAAAGTACTCGCTGAGTTGAGTGTTGATTTGTCTATTCCAAAATATGCCACACATTTAATTTACATGACCAACTCAACTCGTTCAGATGAAATTGAGGAAAAAGTGATGTATTCTATACTTCAAAAAAGACCAAAACGTGCCGATATGTATTGGTTTATACATGTCAACATCTTAAGTGAACCCTACAAAAGAGAATATCGAGTTATAGAAATTATCAAAGATGATTTATATCGAATAGATTTCAATTTGGGCTTTAGAGAGCCAACCAAAATTAACTTAATGTTCAAAGAAGTAATTAAAGATATGGTTCAAAATGGTGAAGTTGACGTTACTAGTCGCTATGAATCTCTGAACAAAAACAACATCATTGGCGACTTCAAATTTGTTCTTTCTGAAAAGTTTTTGTCAAATGACAGTGATTTAACTTTCTTCGAAAAAATAATAATGAACAGTTACTTTATTCTCAAAAAACTTAGCTTATCTGAAGAAAAAGGGTTCGGTTTGGATAGTAGTTCTGTAAAAATAGAGCAATTTCCATTAGTGCTCCATGCACCAGAAAAATTTGAAATGACAAGGATTAATTAGATTTTTAAAACTCAAAAAAATTAACAACGATAGGTAATAAAAAAGTATATCTTTGTGGGCTGACTCAAGGACAAAGGCCGAACTGAACAGAGTTATTTTTTTACACTATGCGATTACACCGAAATTTAGTTTATACCACGATTGACTCTTTGAATGCAATATTTAATGAGGGAGAATACGCCGATAAAGTGGTTGCTCGTGCATTAAAAAAAGACAAACGTTGGGGAAGTTCTGATAGAAAATTTGTCGCCGAAACTATATATGAAGTAGTTCGTTGGAAAAGATTATATTCCGAAATTGCCGAAGTAAAAGAACCTTTTAATCGGGAAGATTTATGGAGAATATTTTCCGTTTGGGCTGTCTTACGAGGCTATCCAATTCCAGATTGGAAACAATTAGACGGAACTCCGGAAAGAAAAATAAAAGGAAGATTTGACGAACTTTCAAAAATTAGAAAAATGCGCGAATCTATTCCGGATTGGATGGATGAATTGGGCGTGAAAGAATTGGGAGAATCTCTTTGGACCAAAGAAATTGCAGCACAAAACCAACCTGCAAAAGTTATTCTTAGGGTAAATACTTTAAAAACAACAAGAGAAAATCTTCATTCCCTTTTGATGGATTTAGATATTGAAACCGAATTTTTAAAAGATCAACCCGATGCACTAGTCTTAAAAGAAAGAGCAAATGTGTTTTTAACGAATGCTTTTAAAGAAGGAATGTTTGAAGTTCAAGATGCGTCTTCCCAATTAGTAGCTGCTTTCCTAGACGTTCAGCCTGGAATGAGAGTTGTTGATACTTGTGCCGGTGCTGGTGGAAAAACATTACACATGGCTTCATTAATGCAAAACAAAGGGCAATTAATTGCTATGGATTTGTATGAAAGTAAACTAAAACAATTGAAATTAAGAGCCAAAAGAAATGGCGCTTTCAACATAGAATATCGAATAATTGACACTACCAAAGTGATCAAAAAACTACACGAAAAAGCAGACAGAGTATTAATTGACGCACCATGCAGCGGTTTGGGAGTTTTAAAAAGAAATCCTGATGCAAAATGGAAACTGCAACCTGAATTTATCGAA
>CALQCV020000117.1 GCA_943329165.2 Candidatus Nitrotoga sp. CP45
AAATTGTTGACCTATTATGTTGTTGGGAATATTCCATTAGAGCTAGAATTCTCAATTTCAAATTCACAAAAACTGGATTTGGAATTGGTGGAAAGTTCTTTTGATTTAATGGCAAATCCACTGCTTAAAATGACACAAAGAAAACCCGGAATGATTCCAACGCCTTTTGTGTTGAACGATGCCGTAATTATCAAACAGAAAATAAAACCATCGCCAAAAGTTGACAAAGAAAAAGCAAGTTTCAGAAGATTTCCAATGCAAAGAGATAGTATTACAGTTGAAGTTGACAGTATTAAAAGATGAAACAAATATCTATTTTAGGTTGTGGTTGGCTGGGTATGCCTTTGGCTAAATCATTATTGGAAAGCGGATTTTCGGTAATCGGTTCAACAACTTCTTTGGAGAAAATTTCAGCGCTGGAAAGTACTGGAATTCAAGCTTTCCAAATCGAATTATCAGAAACCGAAATCAAAGGAAAAATTGATTCTTTTCTTGAAAATTCGGAAATTCTGATTGTTGATATACCTCCCAAATTGCGCAGTGTTTCAAGCGAAAACTTTATCAAAAAAATTCAAAATCTGATTCCGTTTATAGAAAAAGCGAAGATTGAAAAAGTTATTTTTATAAGCTCTACTTCGGTTTATGGTGACTATAATTCTGTTGTTACCGAAGCAACTAAACCAAATGCTGAAACAGAAAGCGGGAAGCAATTGCTGGAAACAGAAACTGTTTTGCAAAGCAATACAAATTTCAAAACTACTGTAATTCGTTTTGGCGGATTGATTGGCGATGACCGCCATCCAATTCATTTTTTAGCGGGAAGAAAAAATATAGAAAACCCAGAAGCTGCAATAAATTTAATCCATCAGAAGGATTGTATCGGAATTATCAAAGCGGTAATCGAACAGGATTGTTTTGGTGAATCTTTCAACGCAGTAGCTCCTTTTCATCCGACGAGAAAAGAATATTACACTCAAAAAGCAATAGAATTAGGTTTGCTTGTGCCCGAGTTTAATGAAAATCGAAATTCCTTTGGCAAAATTATAGACAGCAATTTACTTTTTTCTGAATTAAATTATACCTTTCAAAAACCAAATTTATAAGTATTTCTAACGTTATCGGAACTATTTTAGTTGGTTTAATTTACTATTATTCGTTTAGTAAAAAGCATAAAAAAACCTCAAGAAAACTTGAGGTTTATGTTTATAATTTGTATTAGATTACCAAATTCTAACTCTTTTTCCTGGCTCAACATACATTCCATCTCCTTGCTTGATGTCAAACGCATTATAGAAGGTATCTAAGTTTAACAACGGCACATATGCTCTGTACATTCCAGGTGAATGCGGATCTGTTTTTACTTGGTTTTTCAATGCTTCATCGCGCATTTTGCTTCTCCAAATAGTTGCCCAAGAAATGAACAACCGTTGCTCTGGCGTATATCCATCAATTAAACCTGGATTTCCATTTTCTTTTAAATACAACTGAAGACCATCGTAAGCAGCGTTAATTCCACCTAAATCTCCAATGTTTTCTCCTAAAGTAAATTTACCGTCAACATGAGTTCCAGGTAAAGGCTCCAAAGCTGAATATTGATCTGCCAAAGCTGTTCCTAATGCTGTAAATTGTGTCAAATCTCCTTCAGTCCACCAATCTACAAGATTCCCTTCTGCATTATATCTTGATCCTTCATCATCAAATCCATGAGATATTTCGTGACCAATAACCGCTCCGATTCCACCATAATTTACAGCTTCATCCGCTTGATAATTATAAAAAGGAGGTTGTAAAATTGCTGCTGGGAAAACAATTTCGTTATACGATGGATTGTAATAGGCATTAACGGTTTGTGGTGACATTCCCCATTCTGTTTTGTCTACTGGTTTCCCTTGTTTAGCTACATCTTTTTTCCAATTCCATTCTGCTACATTTCTTCCATTATCAAAAAAGCTTCCACCTTCGTCCGGACTTTTAATAGTTAAAGCTGAATAATCTTTCCATTGATCTGGATATCCAATTTTAATCGTTAAACTATTTAATTTTTGAATGGCTTTTGTTTTGGTTTCAGCCGACATCCAAGTTAAGTTATTGATTCTGTTCTGATAAGCACGCATAACATTTTTAATCATTCGGGCTGCCTTTCCTTTTGCTTCTGCCGGAAACTTTTGTTCAACATATAATTTACCTAAAGCTTCTCCAACAGTTCCATTCACTACTTGAAGTGCTTTTTCGTGACGTGGTCTTTGTTTCAGCGCACCCGTTAATGTTTTCCCGTAAAATTCCCAATTTGCCGTTTCTATATCAGTTGACAATGTTGAAGCAGATCCTCTTACCAACATCCAACGCATATACTCTTTCCAATCTTCAACTTTATTATCGGTAAAAATGGTTTGTAATGCAGTCATATAGCGAGGCTGACTTACGATAATAGTGTCTAATTTTTTGAATCCAACTTCTCCTAAATATGCATTCCAATCAATAGCCGGAACCATTTTTTGTAAATCAGAAATCGCTGTTGGATTGTATTGTTTTCTAGCATCTCTTCTTTCAACTCTGTCCAATCTTGGACTTGACATTGCAATTTCTAAAGCTAATATTTTCGCCGCATTTGCTTTAGCTTGTTCTGGTTTTTCGCCTATGAACTGTAACATTCTTGCCACGTGAAGAACATATTTTTCTCTTTTTTCTTTAGAATCTTTATCGTCAGAAACATAATAATCTCTATCAGGCAACCCTAATCCGCCTGGTCCAAGACTAACCACATTTCGGTTGCTGTTTTTGTCATCTGCTCCTATTCCAACGCCAAAGAATCCAACGCCACCGCCTTTTGCTTCTTCCTGCATCATTAATTTTTGCAAATCAATTATATTTTTAACCGCATCAATTTTTGCTAAATACGGACGTATCGGATCAATCCCATACTTGTTTCTTGCTACAGTATCCATAGCGGCTTTGTACATATTTACGGCTTTGCCTTGATCTGTATTTGAACCATATTTTGGATTTTTAGCTGCTTCGTTTAATATAGCAAGTGCATCTTTATCGGTGTTTTGACGCAATTCATCAAAACTTCCCCAGCGGGTTTTATCTGCTGGAATTTCAGTGTTTTTTATCCATGTACCATTAACATAATTAAAAAAATCATTTTTTGGACTTACTGTTTTGTCCATTAAAGACAAATTAATGCCGGGTGTTTTTTGCTGAGCATTAATCTGATAAGTGCTTGTAAAAAGAACTATTGTCATCAATGATTTTGAAAGGATAGTGAACTTCATAAATAGATGGTTTTTTTTAATTCATACAAATTTATTCTTTCTGAGTAAAGAAATATTTTTTTTAACAAAAAAAATTAGTCTTATTTGCTTTCGATGTGTTAGAAAGAATATCGTGCTTTTGTACTTTTGCAGAAAAAAGAATGCTAGAAATCATAAAGAAATACAGGATTTTCATTGGAACTTTTGTGGTTTTTTCCATCATCACCATCTCGTTGTTTTACAATGTATTAAAACCAAGTAAAACGCTACCTATTTATAATCCTGCTGATGTTAATCCGGAATTAGTTGATTCAACTGTTCAATATATTGCTCGAGAACATAAAATAGCGAACTTCTCATTCATCAATCAAAACGGGGAAGTCATCACACAAAAAGACTATGAAGGGAAAATTTATGTTGCTGATTTTTTCTTCACAACGTGCCAGTCTATTTGTCCAATTATGACTACAAATATGATTGATGTTCAAAAAGCAATTTTAAACAATCCAAAAGTGCTGCTCCTTTCGCACACTGTAACGCCGGAAATTGACAGCGTTCCTGTTTTGAAAAAATACGCTCTCGAAAAAGGAGTTATTGATGCCAAATGGAACTTAGTTACAGGAGACAAAAAAGACATATACAGCATGGCGCGTAAATCGTATCTGGCAGTAAAATTAGGCAAACCAAATGAACTCTATGATATGGTTCATACCGAAAATTTTGTCTTAGTAGATGCGCAAAGAAGAGTTCGTGGTTTTTATGACGGAACTAAAAAAGAAGAAATCAATCGCTTAATTGACGATATAAATTGGCTTTGCGAAAATGATAAAAACTAGTTAAACTGACATTTATCATTTTATATTCTCAATTAATACTTACTTTTGCAATCTTAATTCAATCTAAATAAGCATTGAAAACCACTGTTGATTTATTACAAATTGGAGACATCGCCACAATCACGAATGTTGATTTGGACAAAATTCCGCTAAAGCTTCTAGAAATGGGATGTTTCCCAAACAACACTTTAGAAGTAGTCCAAATTGCACCGTTTGGCGACCCAATTTATTTGAACGTAAACAATGGTTCTCATTTGGCAATCAGAAAGGAAACCGCTCATGAGATTGAAGTTGAAATCATGAAGAAATAAGTAAACATGAGCATCCAAAACATCAATGTTGCCTTAATTGGAAATCCAAATACCGGAAAGACTTCGGTGTTCAACCAATTGACAGGGTTAAAACAACAAGTTGGAAATTATCCGGGAATAACTGTTGAGAAAAAATTGGGTTTTTGCAAACTAACCAATACAATAAAAGCCAACATTCTTGATCTGCCGGGAACCTATAGTCTTAATGCAAGTTCAATTGATGAAAATGTCGTCATAGAATTGCTACTTAATAAAAATGACAAACTCTTTCCTGATGTTGCCGTGGTTATTACGGATATTGAAAATTTAAAAAGAAACCTTTTACTTTTTACTCAAATAAAAGATTTAGAAATTCCGACTATTCTAGTCATTAATATGGCGGACAGAATGAAACCAAAAGGAATTTCATTAAATATTCCGCATCTTGAAGAACAATTAAAAACCAAAGTTGTTTTGCTTAGTACACGAAAAGGATATGGAATTGACGAGCTGAAAAATCAAATTGTCGATTATAAATCCTTGTCAAAGGAACCTTGTATGAATGCGTCAAGCATTGATGAAGAATATTTCAATAAACTCCGAAAAACATTTCCAAATCAATTGTTGTATAAACTTTGGTTAGTGATTACACAAGATGTAAATTTTTTGAATTTAGAACGAAATGAAATCCGAAGTTCTTTTACGAAATCGCATTCCGATTTAAAACGTTTGCAACAAAAAGAAACCATAAAACGATACCAATTTATCAATGATACTTTGAAAATTGGGCAAACTATTGACTCTACTAACGCCACCGATTTGCGTTCCAAATTAGACAAAGTGTTGACGCATAAAATTTTTGGTTACGCGATATTCTTTGGAATCTTACTATTGATTTTTCAATCTATTTTTGATTGGTCAAGTTATCCAATGGATTTTATCGATACCACTTTTGCCGACTTAGCAAATTATGCAAAAAAGCATCTTCCATCTGGAGAGTTTACTAATTTAATTAGCGAGGGAATCATACCCGGTATTGGTGGAATCGTAATTTTTATTCCACAAATTGCATTTCTTTTTCTGTTTATCTCTGTGCTTGAAGAAAGCGGTTACATGAGCCGTGTGGTTTTTTTGATGGACAAAATAATGCGCCGATATGGGCTTTCAGGAAAAAGTGTTGTGCCATTAATTTCGGGAACAGCTTGTGCGATTCCGGCAATTATGAGTGCCCGAAATATTGAAAACTGGAAAGAACGATTAATTACCATATTGGTTACGCCTTTTATAACCTGTTCCGCACGTTTACCGGTTTATGCCATTTTGATTGCTTTAATAATTCCAAACAAACGATTATTTGGATTTTTTAGTTTGCAAGGAGCGACACTCATGATTTTGTACCTTTTAGGTTTTGGAATGGCGATTTTTTCGGCCTATATTTTAAATAAGATTTTAAAGGTTAAAACCAAATCGTACTTCGTTGTTGAAATGCCAAATTACAAATTACCACTTATTAAAAATGTTGCTATTAACGTAATTGAAAAAACAAAATCCTTTGTATTTGGGGCTGGAAAAATCATCTTGGCAATCTCAATAATTCTTTGGTTTTTAGGTTCGCATGGCCCAAAAGAAACTTTTGGAAATGCAGAAAAGCTGATAAATGAAAAGTATAAACATAGTTCTAATTATAGGATTGTTGAAAATGAAATCAGTTCATACAAACTGGAAAACTCCTATGTTGGAATTATCGGGAAAAGTATTGAGCCTGCTATAAGGCCTTTGGGTTACGATTGGAAAATTGGCATAGCTGTAGTCACATCCTTTGCGGCTCGCGAAGTTTTTGTCGGAACCTTGGCAACCATTTACAGTGTAGGGAATAATAACGATGACAGCACTATAAAAAGTAAAATGCAAGTCGATGTTCATCCCGACGGAACCAAAATATTCAACTTTGCTAGTGGTATTTCTTTGTTGCTTTTTTATGCTTTTGCAATGCAATGTGCTAGTACTTTAGCAATTACTAAAAAGGAAACCAACTCTTGGAAATGGCCATTAGTTCAGCTGATTTTTATGAGTGGATTTGCTTATATAACGGCA
>CALQCV020000118.1 GCA_943329165.2 Candidatus Nitrotoga sp. CP45
AGAGCAAAAGGAAGACATAAATTGACTGTATCTTCTGAACCAAGACACAAAAAATAATGATTAGTAATTAATCAATACCAAGCCGTTACTTTTATTAGTAGCGGCTTTTTTTATAATTTGTTTATAAATATTGATAAATTTTAGGAGCTATTTCCCGCTATTCGTTGCAATCTTTTTATTTTTATGCTTCGACAAGCTCAGCAAAAATAAAAAGGATTTCCACTGCCACCTGCCTGCCGGTAGGCAGGTCGGGGCTAGAAACAAAAGCATAAAAAAACACAACTAAACAAACAAAATCTAAGAAATCTAAGTAGTCTAACACCCGAGACCAAAGGTCCAACGAAGCGAAGTTAATCTAAAAATCTAAGAAGTCTAAAAATCTAACTACAATGCCCAAATACAACTCCATCAAATCGTTTTTAATCATAGGTTCAGGTCCAATTGTAATTGGCCAGGCCTGCGAATTTGATTATGCCGGTTCCCAATCGGCACGCTCCATTCGTGAAGAAGGAATCGAAGTCATTCTAATCAATTCCAATCCAGCAACCATTATGACCGATCCAAGCATGGCCGATCATATATACTTATTGCCATTAACTACTAAATCCATTATCCAAATCCTAAAAGAGCATCCGCAGATTGATGCAGTTTTGCCAACAATGGGAGGACAAACAGCTTTAAATTTGTGTTTGGAAGCTGACGAAAAAGGAATTTGGGAAGACTTTGGTGTGCGATTAATTGGTGTTGATGTAAACGCTATCAACGTTACCGAAGATCGAGAACAATTCAAACAGTTGCTTAAAAAAATAGGAATACCATCAGCACCTGCCGAAATTTGTACTTCTTTCCTCCGGGGAAAAGAAATTGCTCAAGATTTTGGGTTTCCGCTAGTAATACGTCCTTCGTTTACACTTGGTGGAACGGGAGCAGCATTTGTTCACACCAAAGAAGAATTTGATGAAAAACTAACTTACGGATTAGAAATGTCTCCAATCCATGAAGTGCTTATTGACAAGGCATTAATTGGTTGGAAAGAATACGAATTGGAATTGCTTCGCGATAAAAACGATAATGTAGTAATCATATGCTCGATTGAAAATATGGATCCCATGGGAATCCATACCGGAGATTCGATTACGGTTGCACCAGCTATGACTTTGTCTGACACAACCTTTCAAAAGATGCGCGACATGGCGATATTGATGATGCGTTCTATCGGTAATTTTGCCGGAGGTTGTAACGTGCAGTTTGCTGTTTCACCTGACGAAAAAGAAGATATTGTTGCGATAGAAATCAATCCGCGAGTTTCACGTTCCTCAGCATTGGCATCAAAAGCGACGGGTTATCCAATTGCAAAAGTAGCTTCTAAACTGGCTTTAGGATATCACTTAGATGAACTGCCAAACCAAATTACCAAATCTACGTCAGCATTATTTGAACCAACATTGGATTACGTAATCGTAAAGATTCCGCGTTGGAATTTTGATAAATTTGAAGGCGCCGACAGAACCTTGGGATTGCAAATGAAATCGGTCGGGGAGGTTATGGGTATTGGACGTTCATTCCAAGAAGCTTTACATAAAGCAACACAATCTCTTGAAATCAAACGCAACGGATTAGGAGCTGACGGAAAAGGATACAAGAACTACGAGCAGATAATCGAAAAACTAACGTTTGCAAGTTGGGACAGAGTTTTTGTGATTTATGATGCCATTGCAATGGGAATTCCATTAAGCAGAATCCACGAAATTACCAAGATTGATATGTGGTTTTTGAAACAATATGAAGAATTATATACGATAGAAAAAGAAATTTCAAAATATAATGTTACGAATCTTCCAAAGGAATTATTGTTGGAAGCCAAGCAAAAAGGGTATGGAGACAGACAGATTGCCCACATGCTAAAATGTTTGGAAAGCCAAGTAAATAAACTGCGCGATGATATGAATGTCAAGCGTGTTTACAAATTGGTTGATACTTGTGCGGCCGAATTTAAAGCGTTAACGCCTTATTACTATTCTACCTTTGAAGCTGAAATTGAAACAGCAACCGGAGAACGTTATGTACATAACGAAAGTATAGTTACCGATAAAAAGAAAGTAGTTGTATTGGGTTCGGGACCAAATCGAATCGGACAAGGAATTGAGTTCGATTATTCCTGTGTACACGGCGTTTTGGCTGCCAAAGAATGTGGTTATGAAACCATCATGATTAACTGTAATCCGGAAACGGTTTCCACCGATTTTGACACGGCTGATAAATTATACTTTGAACCCGTTTTTTGGGAACACATTTATGATATCATTCGACATGAGAAACCTGAAGGCGTAATCGTTCAGCTTGGTGGTCAAACTGCATTAAAACTATCTGAAAAATTATCAAAATACGGAATCAAAATTCTTGGAACTTCATTCGATGCATTGGATTTAGCTGAAGACAGAGGAAGATTTTCAGAATTGCTAACCGAACTAAAAATTCCGTTTCCACAATTTGGAATTGCGGAGAACGCAGACCAAGCTTCAGCATTGGCGGATGTTTTAGACTTTCCTTTACTGGTTCGTCCATCCTATGTTTTGGGAGGACAAGGTATGAAGATTGTCATCAACAAGCAGGAATTAGAAGAACACGTTATCGATTTACTTAAAAATATTCCGGGCAATAAATTGCTGTTAGACCATTATTTAGATGGAGCTATTGAAGCTGAAGCCGATGCCATTTGTGATGGCGAAAATGTTTACATCATCGGAATCATGGAACACATCGAGCCTTGCGGCATCCATTCGGGCGATAGTAATGCCACTTTGCCACCGTTTAATTTGGGTGAATTTGTGATGCAGCAAATTAAAGATCACACTAAGAAAATAGCGCTAGCGTTAAGAACTGTTGGGTTAATCAACATACAGTTTGCGATAAAAGACGATACAGTTTATATTATTGAAGCCAATCCTAGAGCATCGAGAACGGTGCCTTTTATTGCAAAAGCTTATGGTGAGCCTTATGTAAATTATGCAACGAAAGTGATGCTTGGAGTGAACAAAGTAACTGATTTTACTTTCAATCCGCAGTTAAAAGGATATGCAATTAAACAACCTGTTTTTTCGTTTAGTAAATTCAAGGATGTGAACAAAGCACTTGGTCCGGAAATGAAATCAACAGGAGAAAGCATCTTATTCATTGATGATTTGAAAGACGATCAGTTTTATGAATTGTATTCTCGACGTAAGATGTATTTGAGTAAATAGTATTAAGATAAAAGTATTAAGTATTAAGACCGTGACTTCGTTACGGTTTTTTTATGTCTTTCTTATTAATTTTTCTCTTCCATCAAATCACTTAAATGCAAACGCAGTGCAGTAACCGAAATACTGATTTCCCAGACAACGAAATCTCAAATAAATTTTGGATATCTTAATTTTAGTATCTTCCTTAGTTTTTAATCAGTTTTTGGGTATTGGTTTTGTTTTCGCCAAACACTTTTACAAAATAAATTCCTTTTTCTGCCGAACTCAGGTCTATTTCATTATAGGAATTGTTTACTGTTTTGATTTTCCTGCCTTCAATATTGTAAACTTCAACCTTATTGATTAGGCTATTCGAGGTAATTTCAATTTTATTAGAAAACGGATTTGGCGTAACCGAAACAACGTCCGGATTGCTGCTTATATTTTGAGTACTAAGCGTTGAAAGATCCCAGACATATCGGCGCAGCCTTGAATTTTCCAGCAGTAATGGCTTTCCGTCATCCTGAAGGTAAAGACCTCTCGCAAATTCGTTTGTTCCGGTCACTACATTTAGATAAACACCGTTGCTGGAAAAAGAAGTGTCGAGGGTTGTATCTTCCTTAATCCTTGCGAATGCGAAATCATAATTGTTGGTTGAATCACTATTTCGTTTAGTTGTTGACGCAATGAAATATTTATTGTCGGGCAGCTGCACGATAAAAGGTGCTCCGATAGAATAATGTTCGAACACCGGGATATAGGTTATATTTTTTCCGTCGGTGCTGAAGGTAGTATCGAGGCTTCCATCGCTATTGAATTGGGCGAAAGCCGCGGAACTGCCTGTGTCACTTAAGTTGCTGCCAACCATCATGATTTTGTTACCAGTATTAAAGAACAGCTTGCTTGCAGCGAAAGAGCCGCTGGCAAAGTTCACAGTAGACATTCCACCGACACCGAAAGAGGTGTCAAAAGTTCCATTGCCATTGATTTTGGACAGAGTTACATTTTGACTAGTTCCTGAAACCGTCGTACCGGTTAATAGCATTGCCCCATCGCTTAGCATGTATATATGATTAAAATAGTCAGAATCCGCGATTGTTAATTTCAGTATTCCATTGATGGCAAAAGAAGGGTCTAAATTACCGTTTTCTAAAAATCGGAAGGCAACCGCGTCATTTTTTTGATCTATATCGGCCGTGGTATAGCCCACTGCTACAATCCTGTTGCTAGCATCAACGGCAAGATCTATAAACCTTTCCCTGAACTGGCTTGTGGAGTTTAATGAGTATTTCACCAAGCCATCGGTACCAAAATTCGTATCCTTAGTACCGTCTGCATTGAAACGGAATACAAAGAAATTATAATAATAGGCAAAACCACCAACCTGATAGGTCTGTCCTGCAATAACTATTTTTCCGTCAGATTGCATCGTTACGGTATAAACGTCAAACCTGTCCTTGTAACTTGCCGCAGTATATGTGGCAATACCATTTGTCGCAAATGAAGTGTCTAAAGTTCCATCTGAATTGAACTTTCTTACACCGAACGCCGGACTAGAATACGGGTAAGACATTGCGATGGGATAAGCAATCATTACTTTGTTATCCGGCAGGAAAAGAGAAGTGGAAGTATCTACGTTTATAATGTGAACACCAGCAGTACCGTAAGTAGGGTCGGGCGCAAACTGGCTAAAAGAGTTTATATTAAAAACCATCAGGCACGCTGTGATTATATAACGTACTATTTTTGACATAGGAATTTTATTTTTAACAAAGGTATATAAATAAGTCGCTGATTTTCAATATATTTCGGCGAAAAAGAGTGTTAAAATTAATTACGAGTTAGGAATTACGAGTTACGAATTGTTGAGTTATTTCTACGATTTTTCTTCTTCTCCTTCTTCCATCAAATCACTCAAATGCAAACGAAGTGCAGTAACCGAAATACTGATTTCCCAAAAAGAGATGCCAAGAGAAACAAGTAATGTTAATAAGCTGGCAGCAAAAAGATAAATTCCCATTGACTGCTGTTCTAAAAATAAACACAGCATAGCAAAAACCGACAGGAACAAACAAAGTACTCCAAAAAGCTGCATGTAACGAATGAGTGATAAACGTAGGTTGAGGTTTTTTATTTGGAGTAAGATGCTTTTACTGTGATCTTGGTCATAGGTTTTTTTTAATCCTCTTACGATTTGAGCAATAGTCAAAAAGCGATTGGTATATGCCAACAATATTAATGAAGTTGCAGAGAAGAGTAAGGCCGGAGTTTCGATGTTGAGCGTCATGGGAACTATAAAAATGCAATTATCAATTAACTAAACTTTGTATATATGCCAGCAGTCTGGATATGATTCCTCGTTTTTCAGATCTATAGTTGTCTAGTTTTGTCGCACTTTCAAATGCCTTAAAAGTTGAGACAAAGAATGTTATAAAACATATAAAAACAAAAATGTTAAGTATGATAATATCTAGATTTTCCATATTATTTTTTTAGTTTTAAATTAAAGAAAATTAAGAGTCCGAGAATTGTCGGAGGCCATAAGCCAATAAATATTGCTCTATCATGATTTTCTAAAATTACATAATAATATTCTGAAACAAATATTAATACAAGTACAAGGAGCAAAATAAAGAGTTCTGATTTTTTAAATTTTTCAAACATATTTTTTTTTAAATTTTTAATATTGCTTAAATATAATACAATATATCTTTTGCCTAAGAATTAATTTAAAATAGTAAACAAAAAAACCTGCGAGCTTTCACTCACAGGTCTTTTTAACTATTGCCTTTTGGCTATCGTCTAATTACTTAATCAACTCAAAACTTCTCTTTACAAAAGCGGTCAATTCTTCACCTTTTAACAATCCTTGAGAGATTTTTGCTAAATCCAAGGCTTGTTTTACCAAACTTTCCTGAGCTGATTTGTCAGAAGTATTTAAAATAGTTGTAGCCAATTCAGAATTCGTATTTACAACCAAATTGTACATTTCAGGGAAATTCCCCATACCGAACATTCCGCCGCCGCCAGATTGACTCATTTCTTTCATTCTTCGCATAAATTCCGGTTGCGTGATGATAAATGGCGCTGCTGCGCTGTCCATTGGTTCTAGTTGAACGGAATAATTTGTTTTTGGTACAATTTCTTCTAAAACTGTTTTCAATTGCGTTGACTCATCTTCTGATAATTTAGAAATCTGAGTTTCCTCTTTCTGAATCAGTTTGTCTATATGGTCAGAATCAACACGAAC
>CALQCV020000119.1 GCA_943329165.2 Candidatus Nitrotoga sp. CP45
ATTGTCGAGCGATATGGCTTCTTCTTTGGTTAAATGGATTCTCAAGTCTTCGGTTGAACCACACAATTCACATTTAGAACCGCTTCTTTCGTTTAATCTTTGGTCGATAACACTCATGTCTTATAAGTTGAAAGAGGCTCCTATTTGAAACACGAATTGGTTATTGTATTCTTCAAATCCTTGAACATTTGAATCGAATCTTGCTAATGGAACTCCGGCTTCGGTATAAACACCAAATCCTTCGGTGAAGAAATATCTAAAACCTAAATGCGCTCCGAAGTTTCTTGTCCCCAAATTTAATCCCGGATAAATATCCATCGCTTTATCCAATTTGAAAACGTTTCCTAAATTGGCATTAAAACGGACTTTAAAATCGGCACGGTCTTCAAATTTTGGTTTATCTCCCGCTACATCATCAACCGAAAGTAAATAGGATCCCACAAACCCGTAGGACATATTTTCGCCTATGCCAAAATCCGCAGAAACATTAATTCCTGTTCCGTGATTTTGAGCATTCAGTCCAACTTGCGCTTTCATGTCTCCTTTTCCTTTGTATGCTTGAGCGTTTGCCAAACTTGCCATAGCGATTGCCGCTATTGTGATCATTTTTTTCATATCTTTTTTTTTGTAAAAGTAGGTAATTTAATTTCTTCCTTTCTCATTAAAATATAACACATTCAAAGGTTCGCTTTGCCAAAACTTTTTAGTGTCAACATCCAAAACAGTTAATGACCCTTTAAAAGCAGCTCCGGTATCAATATTCCACACACACGCTTTTTGAACAGGAACCGTCTTGTTTATTTTGGTTACTGGTGTGTGCCCTATATAAATTTCATCATATAATTTTAGTCGTTTTGGATAATGAAGACTGTCTTTAGGGATTGATTCATCCAATGACAAAGCAGTTTCCCACAGCGTTCTGTCCCAATAAAATAGTCTCGGAAAATATTCATAATGAATGCCATTCATATTGGTAAAACCAGCGTGAATAAACAATCGGTTTTGACTGTCTAAAAAATAATCTTTAAGCGACTTCAGAAAGTCAATATGAAGCTGCTTTTTTGCTTCAGAAACATTTGCATAAGCCAAAACTGTGGCTTCTCCACCGTGTTGGAACCACATACTTTCGTCAAAATTTTTGGTGTTACCCGTCAGCCAAGCAAGCAATAAATCGTCGTGATTCCCGCGGATGAAAACACATTCCTGTTTCGAGTCTAAATCAATTAAGTAATCTATTACTTGTGGTGACTCGCTCCAACCATCTACATAATCTCCAAGAAAAATCAAGGTGTCATCTTTACTGACTTTAGCCCTTTCCATAATTTGATGCAATGCTCTTAATCCCCCATGAATATCACCTATTACTAATTTTCTATGCATTGTTGGTATCGTATTTCATTTTTCTTAATATTCGCATTACTTCTTTAAAGCTCAAATAAACCGCTGGATTCTTTTGGGCCTTCAAAAAAAGTTTGACGTCAATCAGCTTTTGCTTTGCATCATCAAAACCATTGAGGTAACAAATCATCAAAGTGGAAGATAAGTTTTCCAAATCTTTTTCTTCCCGGTCTGTAAGCTGTAATCCTTTTTCTAATTTATTTATTACTGCAATCGTAGCGTTATATATATGATGTAGCATTTTTTTGTTATACGCCGGTGGTTCAAAAAGCAATTTGCTTTCCATTTTATAATATCCATTATCAAAAAAATGAATAGTCAATTGCTCTAAAGGATAGTAACTCGTTTTGTCGTTCAATCCAAGTGCCACATTCTCAATAATCGTAAAACTTTGCTCATCAAAACTAATAGAAACAACATCAAGCGCTGAATAGAAAAGTTTTACTTGCTCGTTTATTAGTTCAATATCTACGCGAGAAAGATACGTTGTATCCCTGATTTTTTTCGGAACTCCAGCCCAACAAATCACAAACAATTCTTTAAAAACATTATACTTTGACGTCATGTCTTTGTGCCTATTATTCATAAAATCAATCACACCGTCCAATGTATATGCAATGCTGTTTCGCGAACTGTTTTCTATGCTGATAACCGTTTCAATATTCTGTTTAGAATACGGAATTTTTTCTTCCGTAGGCATCGTGTTGCTTCCTACTCTAACAAAAGTAGTATTGGCCAAAATCGTATGAATGTTTTTCTTGAAAAACGATGCCTTATGCTTTGGTTTAATAGTTACCAAACCTACAACTTTGTCTTTGGGTAAATTGGGAAACGGCACATTTTCATATTGAATTTTAGGCGGATTTTCCAAATAAGCATTCACCAAGTTCTGAATCCTACTGTCGTCAAAAAAGTCATCCCCAACAATTTCGTTATCCTGATCCTCAACGCCAACAACGATATAAGAATTATTAGAAGGATTAGAATTCGACAAAGCACAAATATGTTTTAAAAACTTACCCTTTCCTTCTTTAGTATGCAAATTCAACTGGCGTTTCTTATCATAAAAACTGCACTCATCGTTGTGAGCAAGTAGGTTTTTTATAAGAAGGCGCTTGTTTATCATTTGATTTTTGATTTAAGAATAACGATTTTTGATTGCAGATGTGTTTCAAAAATCTACAATCGTTAATCAACACTCTGCAATCATTAAGGCACTTTATTTCCCATACTTTCGGTCCATATAGCAAACCAATCCAGTTGGTCTAAATCCAATGCAACGGCTTTCATTAAGGCCTGAATTCGAGCAATGTTTACTGTTCCGGCAACCGGAATCACATTCGCCGGATGCTTTAAAACCCATGCTAATAAAATGGTGTCAGAACCCAAATGATATTTATCCACCAATTGCGCCAACAGTTTTTTTAGCCGTCTCGTTTGTTCAATATCTTCTCTAAAAACGGTTCCAAGCGGATTCCAAGACATCGGACGAATATTGTGTAACTGCATATAATCAAAACTTCCGTCTAACATCGCCTCATGGTGTGTTGCCGAAAATTGTATTTGGTTATAATTGATTTCTGTTTTTTGGCGAATCAATTCAGTTTGCGAAGCTGTAAAATTAGAAACACCAAAATCAATAATTTTGCCTTCTTTTTTCAATTTGGAAACTGCTTCAGCAATTTCATCGGCAACCATTAACGGACTTGGGCGATGCAATAACAACACATCCAAATAATCAGTTTGTAGATTTTTTAACGAATTTTCAACCGACCAAATGATATAATCTTTTGAGTACTCATAATGTTTAATTGCATTATTTCTGCCGTTTACATGCTGAATGCCACACTTTGAAATCAATTGTATTTTATTTCTATCAATTTTACTTTGGGCGAATGCTTTGCCAAATTCGGATTCGGTTGTATAATTTCCATAAATATCAGCATGATCAAAACTCGTGATTTGATTTTCGATACAAATGTGCATCAGATGCTCCATTTCAGAAGTAGCTAATTTTTTGTCCCAAATTCCCCAATTCATGGTTCCAGCAACAATGGGCGATAATTTTGTTTTCATTTTTAATTTTTTTGCTGTATTGAAGTCTGTTTTTGTTTTTCGAAAATTTTATTATTTTGCAACGCGAAAATTTCCGAAAACAGATTAGGTTTTAAAATTATAAAAAGAAAATCATAAATCATCCTTAAAATCGTGATGTTTTGTAAAGTTTTAACGCATTGTTAACATCTGATAAGAGATTAAATTTTCACTTTTGAAATGTTAAAATTATAACTGTTTCACATTAGAATAAATAGAGTAACTATGGAAGAAAATGGTACTGCTTTAGACATTAGAGCAATTAATGAAAAAATTGAAAGAGAAAGTGCTTTTATCGACTTGCTGACTATGGAAATGAACAAAGTCATCGTGGGTCAGAAACATATGGTAGAACGATTGTTAATTGGCCTTTTAGGACAAGGGCATATTCTACTGGAAGGGGTTCCTGGTTTGGCAAAAACTTTAGCTATAAATACTTTGTCGCAAGCCGTTCATGGAAGCTTTAGCCGTATCCAGTTTACGCCCGATTTATTACCTGCGGATGTTGTTGGAACAATGATTTACAATATTAAAGCCAACGAGTTTTCCATTAAAAAAGGGCCAATTTTCGCCAATTTCGTTTTAGCTGATGAGATTAACCGTGCGCCTGCAAAAGTACAATCTGCTTTGCTTGAAGCGATGCAAGAAAAACAAGTTACTATCGGAGACACTACTTTCAAATTAGACAGACCGTTTTTAGTTTTAGCAACTCAAAATCCAATTGAGCAGGAAGGAACCTATCCGTTACCTGAAGCGCAAGTCGATCGATTTATGCTAAAAACCGTTATCGATTATCCAAAGATGGATGAAGAAAGATTGGTTATCCGTCAGAATTTAAAAGGGTCTTATGAAAAAGTAAATCCAGTAGTTAGCGTTGAGCAAATATTAAAAGCGCAAGAAGCTGTTCGCGAGGTTTATATGGATGAAAAAATCGAAAAATATATTTTAGATATCGTTTTTGCTACCCGTAATCCAGAAAAATACAAACTCGAAAGTTTAAAACCACTTATCGGTTTCGGAGCTTCGCCACGAGGAAGTATCAATTTGGCTGTTGCTGCCAAATGTTATGCCTTCATCAAACGTCGTGGTTATGTC
The DNA here is from genome assembly GCA_943329165.2 of Candidatus Nitrotoga sp. CP45. Taxonomy (GTDB): domain Bacteria; phylum Bacteroidota; class Bacteroidia; order Flavobacteriales; family Flavobacteriaceae; genus Flavobacterium. The sequence goes on from CALQCV020000119.1 coordinate 4,588, forward strand.
ATTCCGGAAGACGTTCGCGCTGTGGTTCACGACGTATTGCGTCACAGAATCGGCGTAACCTATGAAGCGGAAGCCGAAAACATCACTTCAGTGGACATCATCAACAAGATCGTAAACGAAATAGAAGTACCTTAAATTTAGTTTACAGTGTTCAGTCACAGTGTTCAGTTTAAAACTGATTAATTACTGCGACTGTTACCTGCGACTGAAAACTAATGAAGATGGAAACAAAAGACTTACTAAAAAAAGTTCGTAAAATCGAAATCAAAACCCGAAGACTGAGTGATCATATCTTTTCGGGCGAATACCACACGTCGTTTAAAGGGCGCGGTATGACGTTTTCGGAAGTGCGCCAATACCAGTTTGGAGATGATATTCGTGCCATCGACTGGAATGTAACCGCGCGTTACAACGAACCTTATGTAAAAGTTTTTGAGGAAGAACGTGAATTGACAATGATGCTTATGGTTGACATTTCAGGCTCGGAAAGTTTTGGGACTAAAAACCAACTGAAAAGTGAAATCGTAACGGAGATTGCGGCAACAATGGCATTTTCAGCAACACAGAATAATGATAAAATCGGTTTGATTTTATTCACCGACCAAATCGAATTATACATTCCACCCAAAAAAGGTAAATCACACGTGTTGCGCATCATCCGTGAACTCATCGAATTCCAGCCCAAAAGTAAAAAAACGGATTTATCTCAAGCTTTGAAATTTCTATCGAGCACGCAGAAAAAGAAAGCAATTGTCTTTGTCATTTCGGATTTTATGGTCGATGATGATTACGAGAAAACCTTAAAAATAGCAGGAAAAAAACACGATATTACTGGAGTTCGTGTTTATGATTTTCGAGAAGAAAAAATGCCAAACATTGGAATGGTAGAAATGGAAGATGCCGAAACGGGAGAAGTTTTAATAGTAAATACAAGTTCCAAAAAAGCGCGATTGAGCTACGAAAAACAATATCAGGACAAAGTGAATTACTTCAAAGATATCTTTTCAAAATGCGGTTCAGGAACTGTTAATACACGTGTGGATGAAAGTTACGTGACAAAATTATTGGGTTATTTTAAATCGAGATAAGGATTTAAGAATGATGATTAACGATTTAAGATTACAGATTTATTAGGGTTGAAATGGACAAATTTAAATTAGAAGAACGATTGATAGATTTTGCCGCCAACATAATTTTATTTACAAATCATGTTGATAAATCATATGCCGGAAATCATTTGGTTGGACAAATTGTTCGTTCATCAACTTCACCTGCTTTAAATTATGGTGAAGAACAAAGCGCAGAAAGCAAAAAAGATTTTATTCACAAAATGGGTATTTGCCTAAAAGAATTAAGAGAAACTTTTAATTGTTTGAAAATTATTGAAAGAGCAAATCTAACATCCAACACAGAATTAATCAACAAATTAAAAATAGAAGTCAACGAACTTATATCAATCTTTGTTTCTAGCATTAAAACAGCTAAAACAAATTCTGAAATCAAAAATCGTTAATCTTCAATCAACAATAAAATGAAGTTTAAACTATATATATTATTTTTTCTGTTATCGACTTCCCTTTTTGCCCAAAAAGTGACGACTTCTGTAAATGTTACTAAAAACAAAATCGGAGCCGAATTCAAATTGACTTTAAAAACTGATGTTGATACGTTATCCAAAGTAAAATTTCCCATCGCGAAGAATTTTGGTGCTTTGGAGGTTATTCATTCGTATAAAATTGACACCGTTAAAAATGGTGCGCGATATGAACTAATCAAAAAATATGGGTTAACACAATTCGACAGCGGAAAATATACCATTTCAAGAATTCCAGTTTTGATAAACGGAAAAGTTATTTTTTCGGACAGCATCAAA
>CALQCV020000120.1 GCA_943329165.2 Candidatus Nitrotoga sp. CP45
AGCTGTAATTTCAATTTCAAATGAAACAATTCCGTGTGCTTGTAGCATAGTTTTCTGTGATAAATCTTCTACACGAATAGGCTTCTCCGATTTAGCTTCGTATTTATTGACCAATCTTTTCAAAGCTTCAATACTTTCTTCCGGCGAATGAAGTTGCAGTTTTCCGTATACATGAACTGCGAGATAATTCCATGTTGGCACATTTTCATGGTCGTACCAGGAAGAAGAAATATATGTATGCGCTCCCGAAAAAATGGCTAAAATTTCATCATTGGTTTTAAAACTTTTTGCTTGTGGATTTTCTTTAGAAACATGTCCAACCAAAAATTGTTTTCCATCTTTCTCTTCCAAAAGCAGCGGAATATGAGTTGCCAATAGCTTTCCATTCGTTTGATTAATCAAAATCCCAAACCCATTTTGATGAATGAAGTTTTTAATGTCTTCTTGATTTTCATTTCTGTAGTGTTCTGGAATATACATGAAAATTACGAATTAATAATTACGAATTACGATTTCTGTGAACTTCGACTGAACACTGATAACTAAACAACATTTACCTCCGCTTCAATGACAATTCCAAATTCCCTTAAAATAGTCGCTTGAATATCTCTTGAAACAGCTAAAATTTCCTGTCCGGTTGCGTTGCCATAATTCACCAAAACCAACGCCTGATTTTTATGAATTCCGGCATCGCCAAAACGTTTTCCTCTAAAACCGGCTCTTTCAATCAGCCAGCCAGCCGGAACTTTGACTTCTGTTTCTGAAATTACATAATGCGGCATTTCGGGATGCAAAGCATGTACTTTTTCGTATTGTTCTTTTGATATAATGGGATTTTTGAAAAAACTTCCGCTGTTTCCCAGTTCTTTTGGGTCGGGTAATTTACTTTGTCTTATCGCAATTACCGCATTGGAAACATCTTTTAAAGTAGGAGTGGAGACATTTTGTTTCTCTAATTCCTTAGTGATATCGCCGTATGAAGTATTGATTTTATGATTGTGTTTAGTAAGTTTAAAAATCACAGAAGTAATTATAAATTGGTCTTTGGCTTCGTGCTTAAAAATGCTTTCACGATAACCAAAATGACAATCCTCTTTATCGAACGTTTTCATTTCCTGAGTGGCAATTGTCATAGAATCACACGAAACAAATGTGTCTTTAATTTCAGTGCCATAAGCACCAATATTCTGCACAGGCGTTGTCCCAACATTTCCCGGAATAAGTGACATATTTTCTAATCCACCAAAGTTCTGGTCGATTGTCCAAAGTACAAATTCGTGCCAATTTTCCCCAGCCTGACTTTCAACCCAAACAAAATCGTCTTCTTCTTTCAGTACTTTTTTGCCCTTCAAATCAATGTGAATAACAAGCGCATTAATGTCTTGTGTCAATAACATATTGCTTCCACCACCAAGGATGAATTTTTGTTCTGATTGGTGTTCTTGTAAAACGGTTTTTAAATCTTCAAGAGAATGTACAGCAATAAACTGTTTTGCTTTGGCTTCAATGCCAAAAGTGTTGTATTTTTTTAAAGAGAAGTTATTTTGAATAGTCATGCTTACAAAAGTAAGTCAAAAGAATTTTTAAGCAAACTTGTTATAGTAGTTTTTTTGCCATTTATGGAGCATAAATATAGGCATGAAATAGGGAAGGATTTTGGTATTTCCTTTTCTGACTTCTGCTACTAGCTTATTTCCGTCAATGTTTTCAAGGAATGGCATTTCAAAAATAGGGCTTTTAGCAAAGTTGTCTAATTCGTCGATGAATCTTGGAAAACGCAACAAATAACTTCCCCAAGGCGCGCTAAGTCCAATTTTTCTAAAATCAATAATTTCTTTTGGGAGTTTGTCTTCCATTGTTGTTTTTAGAATGAACTTCCCTTTTTTGCCGGTAAACATCCATTTATCATCCAAAGTTCCCAAACCGGCAATCAATCTTTGGTCCAGAAATGGTTCACGACATTCGATGGAAGTTCCCATAGTGCAACGATCATTTCTATCTAATAATGAACATATATAAGTGTGTTGATCAAAATATAATGCCTGACGCTGCAGGTTTTTTGGATATAATTCTTGTGCTTCTTTTAATATTTGATAACGATATTCATTTAGCGGTTTTTGTTTATTTCCGTAAAAATTATTGATGTCATCTGGATACACATTACATCCATTAAATATGACTAAATCAGCGGCATTAGTTATTTTGGAATAACGGAATAATTTATCGTACCGTGGACTTTTATTAAAGGTTTCAAAATTACTAAGTTGTGAAATCACTTTTAATAAGGATGGATTTTTTAATGCTTTGTAGCGGACATAACCGCCCATTAATTCATCAGCACCTTCACCAGAAAGCAGCACTTTTACTTTTGGTTTGGCCAATTTGGCAATAGCCAATAAATGAGGTTCGTTAAGATGCATTATAGGTTCGTCCTGAAAATAAGAGGTTTCAATCAGGTTTTGGTATAGACTTTCATTTTCAAGTTTGGTATGATTGAAAGTGTAGCCATACTGATCTGTTATTTTTTTTGCCAAATGGTATTCATTGTGTTCTTTTTCGGAGAAACTAATATTGAAGGTTTCGATTTTTTCAAAATTTTGCTCGTGTAATGAAGCCAATATTGAACATGAATCTAATCCTCCACTTAACAAAACACCAACGGGAACATCGCTGACCATTCGAAGTTTTACCGACTCGAAGAAGGTTTCTTCAAACCATTTTTTTGGATTCAGAATTTGAGCATGATTTTGAATCTGTTCCTTTAAATTCCACCATCTCGTTGTGCTGTTTTTTCCTTCTTCGTCTATAACCATATAATGACCGGGAAGCAATTTTTTAACATCAGTAAATAAGGTTTCTTCGCCTGCTACAAATCGGTTGAAAAAATATTCTTCCAAGCCTTTTTCAGAAACTTCTAACGGAACACCAGCAGCAAATAGTGCTTTTTGTTCAGAGGCAAAGTATAAAGTGTTTTGATGAATGCAATAATATAAGGGTTTTACACCCATTCTATCGCGACAAAGCGTCAACTTTTTTTCTTGTGTATCCCAAATAGCAAAAGCAAACATTCCGTTAAGGCGGTGCAGCATTTCCATGCCGTATAATTCATAAAGTTTTAATAAAACTTCAGTGTCAGAACCCGATTTTAGCTTGATTCCTTTGCTTTTTAATTCGGGATAAAACGATTCATAATTATAAATCTCACCGTTAAAGACAATTACATACCTTCCATCGTCAGAAAAAAATGGTTGATGTCCGGAAGATGAAGTATCAATAATTGATAAACGTCTGTGACCTAAACCAATATTATTGTTGATATAAATACCCTTGTCATCCGGCCCCCGATGCTCTAGAATGTCACGCATTTTTACCAGTTGATTTTGATCAACCTGTTTAAAATTTAAATGGAAAATCCCATTGATACCACACATAAAGCTGCAGAGTAGTTTACTTATTATTAATTAAATCGTGATAAGTCAAAGCGATTTTTTTCATATTGATTTTGTAGTTGGCATTTTCTTCTACAAATTTACGATTTTGGGTTATCGCCCTTTTTGTAAAATCAGTATTATGAAATGCCCATTCCAATTCTTGGGCTAATTTAAACTCATTTTCTATACTAACAAGTATTCCATTCTCTTTTTGTGATATCCAACTACTATTGCCGGGTAAATCACTTACAATAGGCAAACAACCACAAGCCATAGCTTCAAAAAGTGATGCAGAAACGCCTTCGGTTATTGGTGTACTGATATAAAAATTAGCTTGCTGTAAAAACTTTGGAATGTCATTATTGCTAATTCTTCCAACAAAATTAACCTCATTATCTATCTTTAATTCTTTTGCTAACCATTTCAATTTTTTTAATTCTTTTCCGTCACCAATAATGGTCAGTTTGAAGGGAATATTTTTTTGCTTAACAATTGAAAACGCTTTTAAAATCAAATCGTGTCTGTATTCTGGTTCCAGAGCACGAGTCACAACGGCATTTATCATTGTTTCATCTGAAGCATCATTAAATTGGAAAAAATCTAAATTAATTCCTTTAGGCAAAATCATTACTTTTTCCATATTAACTTTACTTTCCTTCATATGTTCAGCGATGGAATTTCCCCAGGCGTGAATTAAATTAGCCTCTTTGAAAGCATAATTTTGAAGTCTTTTTTTGAAAATGTATAAGGGCGAATTATGCGGCCATAAATCGGTAATGCCTTGTTGCGCAATTGCCATTGGTTTTAAACCCGAGATTGCGGCTAAATAGCCATAACTAGTTGTCCGTTCCGCAATGACCATATCAGGATTAAATTTTTTAACGATACTTTTAATAGTCAAAATCGCTTTGGCCAATTCAAAAATTCTTTTAATTCTGTTGAATCCGCTACTGCTTGTCTTTAGTTCCCAGGTGACGATTTCAAAGTCGCCAAATTCCCTCAGACCGTTCATCCAAGTAATAGCATCGGCTCGATAGGTTTCCCCTAGAAATAAAATTCTTTTTTTTGACATAATGATTTATTCTTCGGTTTCTAACGCACGGTTTAAAAAGTCATTCATCGGTTTTAAAATAATTAACTTTTCAGCTATCATTTTACTAAAATTTGGGTCAGAAAATAGTTTGTCATCAATCTTTTCTGAAGCTGTGAAACTTTTTAATTTCAAAAACTCTATAGCCGGATGATCTGCGTCGAAATCTTTAGGTGCTTTTTTTAGGGTATTATTTTCATCGCGAGTAAGCGCACCAAATTCTGATTTGAATTTTTTATCATTGACAATCGCTTCTAAATCTTCATAAAAAAAAGTTATTTCTTTTCTGATGCGTTTTAATTCATTTGGCTCCGGACACCATACTCCGCCTGCTATAAATGATTTACCTTTTTCAAAATGAATGTAATAGCCGGGACTGTTTTTAGAAAATTTATTTTGGGTAAACCATATTCCTATATTGGTTTTGTATGGTGATTTGTCTTTTGAAAAACGAATGTCACGATTGATTCTAAATGTACAATTTTTTACTTCCAATGGCTCTAATGATTTGTCCAAAGGCTTAAGTGCCGCTAAAACAGCTGAGATATAATTATGATAGTCTTTCTTATAGCTTTCATACCGTTTTTTGTTGGCATGCATCCATTCGGTGTTGTTGTTGGCAACCAAATCTTCAAGAAATTGGAGGGCTTCTTTGGTAATCATAAAATCATTTTTTTATCTGTGATAATCTGTGCAATCTGTGTTTACAAATGTTTTTTTAAATCTCCCTCCGAAATATAGCCAACATTTCTCCACACTTCTTTCCCTTTTTCATAAATGATTAAGGTTGGCAACCCATCTAATTTCATTTGTTCTACGATTGTTTTATTTTCATCAGCATCCAATTGTACTATTTTAATCTTTTCAATCATTTCTGTTTGAAACTTCAATATGTAAGGATTCATTTTTTTACAGGGTGCACACCATTTGGCATTGAAATCTATCATTACTCTATCACTAGACTTTACCAATTCGCCATATTCTTGGTCACACATTCCAATGATTTTAGTGTTTGGTTCAGCATTAGCATTACCTTGTGCTTTCCATTTCATGATACCACCATCAAGATTATAGATTTCTTTGAAACCTAAGTCGGCTAATTTATTGGCGGCTTGTGCACTTCTTCCTCCAACTTTACAATACACAAAAATTGGTTTTGATTTGTCAAAGGTTGTAGACTTGGTAACAAAATCATCACCATTCCAATTTACGTTTTTCGCATCACCTATATGTTCAGTGTTATATTCTTCGGGAGTTCTAACGTCTAATAATTGTGGGTTTTCATTAGTTTTTAGCTTTTCAGTAAATGATTTTACATCAATGGTATGAACAGCTTCGGATGTTTGTCCGTGGCAACTTATAAACAGAAAACTCAATGCTAATAAGGAAATGAATTTTGATTGCATAATTTCAATTTTCATGCTAAATTACAAAATAGAATCACACTACAAATTAAAAATTTTATAACTCTGGTGTGTTGTTTTTACTATGTTTTCTGTACGTTCTGGATGGGTATCAGAAATAAATAATTGACCAAATTCTTCATTGTTTACCATTTCAATTATTTTGCTTACGCGAAATTCATCAAGTTTATCAAAGATATCGTCAAACAGTAAAATAGGTTTTTCGCCGCTTTGTTTTTTGACAAAATCAAATTGCGCTAATTTCAATGCGATGAGAAATGATTTTTGTTGTCCTTGCGAGCCAAATTTTTTAATTGGATAATTATCAATTTCAAACGATAAATCATCTTTATGCACGCCAACCGAAGTATAATGTAAAGCTCTGTCTTTGCTAATATTTTCTTCTAATAAAGTCAAAGTGTCTTTTTCAAACAAATCACTTTGATAAACCAATTGCACAGTTTCGGCAGAGTTGGTAATTTCACGATGGTAATTGTTAAA
>CALQCV020000121.1 GCA_943329165.2 Candidatus Nitrotoga sp. CP45
TCATTTTTAGCGCAAGAAAAATACAAAATGTTTCTCGAAAATACAGTAAATCATAAAGAACAATTTGGTTGGATTGAAGTCATCTGCGGTTCGATGTTTTCGGGTAAAACTGAAGAGCTCATCCGAAGGTTAAAAAGAGCACAATTCGCCAAACAAAAAGTAGAAATTTTCAAACCATCTATCGATACACGATATGACGAGGAAATGGTAGTTTCGCACAACAAAAACGAAATCCGATCATCGCCGGTTCCTGCAGCTGCAAATATTAGAATTTTGGCGCAAGGTTGCGATGTTGTTGGTATTGATGAGGCTCAATTTTTTGATGATGAAATTGTGGCGGTTTGCAATGACTTAGCAAACTCCGGCATTCGGGTAATTGTAGCAGGATTAGACATGGATTTTAAAGGAAATCCTTTTGGACCAATGCCCGCCTTAATGGCAACCGCAGAATATGTTACCAAAGTTCATGCGGTTTGTACACACACCGGAAACTTGGCAAATTATAGTTTTAGGAAAAATGACAACGATAAATTGGTCATGCTGGGTGAAACTGAAGAATATGAACCATTAAGCCGAGCAGCCTACTTTAATGCCATGCGCCAAAATATGATTGTAAAAGATCCCGAACATTTATTAGACGACCCGAGCGCCAGCAAATTGGCGAAGCAAAAATAAATCCTACTCTTGATACTAACCATCCGCAATATTGTTCCGATCATTAAAGCCCAGTGGGTTGGGCAAAGTAATACCGCTATTGTTGAATATATTTCCATTGATAGTCGTTCTTTACAAAATGATGAGAATACATTGTTCTTTGCTATTTCGGGACCAAATCACGATGGACATTCCTTTATAGAAGAACTTATTCAGAAAGGAGTTCGATATTTTGTAGTAACCAAAATTCCTGATAATGTTACTGGAAAAGCTGATTTTTTAGTTGTTGAAAATACACTTGATGCCTTACAAAAATTTGCTGCTTTTTATCGAAGCCAATTTGACTTTCCTGTAATTGGAATAACGGGAAGCAATGGCAAAACTATCATCAAAGAATGGCTGAACTTTCTTTTAAGCCCGGATTACAATATTATCCGAAGTCCAAAAAGTTACAACTCGCAAGTTGGTGTGCCGCTTTCTATTTTAGGCATAAACGAAAAGCACAATTTGGGCATATTTGAGGCCGGAATTTCCATGATGCAGGAAATGGAAAAATTGCAAAAAGTTATTCAACCAACGATTGGGATTTTATCCAACATTGGTACGGCACATGATGAAGGATTTAGTAGCGTTGCCGAAAAAATTAAAGAAAAACTAAAACTTTTTGTTTCGGTAAACGTGTTGATCCTAAATAAAAACAAAACCATCTGTGCTTTTGTTAATCCAAAAATAAAACTCTTTAGCTGGTGCTCTGACGATAAAAGTGCTGATGTTTTTATTACGAAAAAAAACATAAGTGAACTAACCGAATTACAAGTTACTTATAAAGGAGATACATTCCCGATTACTATTCCGTTTCAGGACCAGGCTTCGGTGGAAAACGCGATTCATTGCATGATGGTGATGTTGTATTTAGGATACAATCACACCGTTATTCAAACGAGAATGGCGCATCTATATCCTGTGGAAATGCGCTTAAAAGTGAAAAACGGAATTTACAATTGTACCCTTATTGACGACAGCTACAGTTCCGATTTTCAATCGTTGAAAATTGCTTTGGATTTTTTAGAAAATCAAAAACAACACAAAAAGAAAACCATCATTCTTTCCGATATTTTTCAAAGTGGATTGAGCAATGAAGCCTTGTATTCTCAAGTTTCTCAGTTGATTATTTCAAATAAAATTACCCGTGTAATAGGCATTGGCAAAACCATTTCGCAGTTTAAAAATAAATTCATCAATTGTGATACCTTTGAAAATGTAACCGAATTTATGGATGCTTTTGACGACCTGAATTTTGAAAATCAAACCATCTTAATCAAAGGCGCGCGCGATTTTAATTTTGAGAAAATTGTGGCTATACTTGAAGAGAAAACACATGAAACCGTATTGGAAATTAACCTCAATGCCATTAGTCACAATCTGAATTTTTTCAAATCCAAATTAAAACCAAAAACCAAAATGATGGTAATGGTCAAGGCGTTTGGCTATGGAAATGGTGGTTTTGAAATTGCAAAATTACTCGAACATCACAAAGTAGATTATCTTGGTGTGGCTTTCGCCGACGAAGGAATTTCGTTGAAAAATGCGGGAATTTCAGTTCCAATTATGGTATTAAATCCAGAAACAACAAGTTTTGCTGCCATTATTCAACATCATTTAGAGCCAGAAATTTATTCTATAAAAGGATTAAAAGCTTTTTTGAAAATTGCCGAACAAAAGAAATTAAAACACTTTCCAATTCATATTAAAATCGATACCGGAATGCATCGTTTGGGTTTTGAAGAAGAAAATTTAGAAGATTTAATTGAGATTCTAAAAGGAAACGAAACCGTACAAATTAAAAGCGTCTTATCCCATATGGCAACCAGTGACGATTTGCATCAGGATGCGTTTTCGAAATCTCAAATTACTTTATTTGAAAAATTGTCTTCAAGACTGCAAACAGAATTAAACGTGAAACCACCCGAGCCAACGGCGAACGGAGCGAAGCTAATTAGACATATTCTAAACACTTCTGGAATCACAAATTATCCCGAAGCACAATACGACATGGTTCGTCTAGGTATTGGTTTGTATGGAATTTCCAATGATACAGATGAACAAAAAGAACTGGAAAATGTTGGCACTTTAAAATCGGTGATTTCTCAAATCAGAACTATCGAAGCGAATGAAAGCGTTGGGTATGGTCGGAGATTTATTGCGAATGCAACAACTAAAATTGCCACGATTCCTATTGGCTACGCCGATGGCATTCGCAGAGGTTGGGGCAATGGTGTTGGTTATGTACTAATCAATAATAAACAAGCCAAAATTGTTGGCAGTGTTTGCATGGACATGCTAATGGTTGATGTAACTGACATTGATTGCAAGGAAGGAAATATGGTTATTATTTTTGGTGAAAACCCAACCGTAAATTTTATGGCTAAGCAACTAAACACTATTCCGTATGAAATTTTGACCAGTATTTCACAACGTGTGAAAAGAGTTTTTTACAGAGAATAGTTTAATGATGTTAAAATTTTAATTAATTTAGTTTTCTATTAACCAATAAACCAACGACAATTATGGGACTTTTTAGCGATTTCAAAGCGTCTTTAATGAAAGGCGATGTGTTAAGTTTAGCAACAGCGGTTGTAATCGGTGCTGCTTTCGGAAAAATTGTAGGTTCTGCTGTAGATGATCTTATAATGCCTGTAGTAGGTTTAATTACGGGCGGAATTGATTTTACTACAAAATTTATTGCATTAAACGGTCAGTCATATGAAAATTTAGACGCTGCCAAAAAAGCGGGAGCTTCAGTTATGACTTACGGTAATTTTGTTCAGGCTGTGATTAATTTTATAATCATTTCTTTCTTTATTTTCATTGTTTTACGAGCGGCTGAAAAAGCTAAAAAGAAAGAAGAAGCCGCCCCTCCTGCTCCAGCTGGGCCTAGTCAGGAAGAATTACTTACTCAAATCAGAGATTTGTTGAAAAAATAATACCGCTACATTATATATTCTAATTTATACTGAACTTGTTTCAGTACCAAACCGCTTCTTAATTGAGGCGGTTTTTCTTTTTAGTAGCACAACATTTATCTTATTCAGGTCGTTTCCTCCCGCTATCCGCTATATCTTTTTTTTTAAAAAAGGATACCGCTCCTATCGGGGCTAGTTAGAAACTATGCGCATTTCCTGTCTTTTTTCTTTCTTCTATATTCTATATTCTTTTTTCTACATACTTTTGTACTTCAAAAATTTATAAATTGATAAACATAAAAATATGAAAGTTGCTGTTGTTGGCGCAACCGGAATGGTTGGCGAAGTAATGCTTAAAGTTTTAGCTGAAAGAAATTTTCCTGTAACGGAATTAATTCCTGTTGCTTCTGAAAAATCTGTTGGTAAGGAAATTGAATTCAAAGGAAAAAAATATAAAGTAGTTGGTCTTCAAACCGCTGTTGATATGAAAGCGGATATTGCTTTGTTTTCGGCTGGTGGAGAAACGTCTTTAGCTTGGGCGCCAAAATTTGCCGAAGCAGGAACAACTGTTATCGATAACTCTTCAGCATGGCGAATGGATCCAACTAAAAAATTGGTAGTTCCAGAAATCAACGCTTCCGAATTAACTGCAGCAGATAAAATAATCGCGAATCCTAACTGTTCAACCATTCAAATGGTAATGGTTTTGGCGCCATTGCATAAAAAATACAACATCAAGAGGGTGATTGTTTCTACCTACCAATCCATCACAGGAACGGGAGTAAAAGCCGTAAAACAATTAGAAAATGAATATGCCGGAGTTCAAGGTGAGATGGCGTATAAATACCAAATTCATAGAAATGCTATTCCGCAATGCGACAGTTTTGAAGATAATGGTTACACCAAAGAAGAAATGAAATTAGTGCGCGAAACCCAAAAAATTATTGGTGATAAATCGATTGCCGTTACAGCAACCGCTATTAGAATTCCAGTTGTTGGTGGTCATAGTGAGGCCGTGAATGTTGAGTTTTTAAATGATTTTGATGTAAATGAAGTCCGCAACATTTTGCACCATACCGATGGCGTAACCGTTCAGGATAATAATGATACGTTTACGTATCCGATGCCATTGTATGCACAAGGAAAAGATGATGTATTTGTAGGCCGAATTCGTCGTGATGAAAGTCAACCAAACTCTTTGAATATGTGGATTGTTTCCGATAATTTAAGAAAAGGAGCTGCAACAAATACGATTCAAATTGCTGAATATTTAGTAGCAAATAATTTGGTTTAATTAACTGCCTGTACTTCTGATTTATTAGCCACGAATTACACTAATTTCCGCAAAATAATTTGTGCTAATTTGTGTAATTTATGGCTAACTTTTTTTTAAAAATAATTTGTTGGCTTTTTACAAATCATAAAATTTGTTAAAATCAAACTGTTTTTCTTTAGTGTTGACTTACATTTGCTCTTCATGAAAAAAAGATTTCTCATAGTAAATTCAATCATGGGATTAGTGGTATTACTTGCAATACTGCTTCAGTCTTTTGATGCTATTGGCCATTTGGAAAAACAATTTTCAGAAAAACAATGCTACCACAACTACCATCATCACAAAACCGAAATCACTCACGCGCACGAAGGATTTGATCATTGTTTTACTTGTGAATTTACTTTTAGCAGTTTTATTTCGCCTTCTAAACTAACTTTTAGCCCGGAAAAAGTTGAAGTTGACTTTAAATATTCCCCTTATTATTCCGAAGAAATTAATCAATTTTTCAGAGGAAGTCTATTCTCACTTCGAGCACCACCAAGTTTTATTGTTTAAACAAAATTATTTCAACCGAAATAGCTTCGGCCAAGTATTTATTTATCAATAAAATCATTTTATGAATTCAATATATATTGCCCTGTTGATGGGGTTTTCATTAGTCGCAACTGCGCAAAACAAAATCGTTGGAACTGTTTCTGACAAAGACAATAAAGCATTACCGAACGTTATTGTTTCCATTCCTGAACTTCACGAAGAAACTATCACTGATGTTGGTGGAAACTATGTTTTAAGTAATTTACCAAACGGCACTTTTAAAATTTCTTTTTCTTTTGTTGGATATGCTAGAAAACTTATTTCAGTAACTATTTCGGGGAAAGACCCGAGTCCCGACAACAATCGCGAGGAACTGTCGAAACAAATAACACAAAACATAACTTTAGAAGACAATAGTATCCACATGGATGAAGTCATTGTTTCAACTGCATTCAACAAATTACAATCGCAAAACGTAATGAAGGTGGAACACGAAAGTGTAAAATCATTACAACGAAAAGGAGCTGCAACGCTTATCGAAGGGTTAGCAACAATTCCGGGTGTTTCGCAAGTTTCTACTGGAACTTCGATTGGAAAACCTGTTATTCGAGGGTTGAGTGGTAATCGTGTTTTAGTCTATTCACAGGGTGTTCGTCTGGAAAATCAACAATTTGGCGAAGAGCACGGTTTGGGTTTAAATGATGCCGGTGTTGAAAGTGTGGAAGTCATTAAAGGTCCGGCTTCGTTGCTTTATGGTTCTGATGCTTTGGGTGGCGTTTTATATTTTAATCCAGAAAAATTTGCTAATGCAAAAGAGCTTAAAGCCGATTTTAGTCAACGATTATTTTCAAACACCGTCGGAAGTAATACTTCGTTAGGTATAAAAACTTCAACAGAGAATTGGAAATTTTTAGCCCGTGGAAGTTTCAATTCACATGCTGATTATCAAATTGCTGATGGTGTTCGAGTAACCAATACGCGTTACA
>CALQCV020000122.1 GCA_943329165.2 Candidatus Nitrotoga sp. CP45
CTTATATTTGCACCCGCAATTAAGCCGCAAGGCGAATCACTGCAATCCTATGAAAATAGACGCCAGTGAAGCATTCATGAAAAGAAAAAAGACTCGATAGCTCAGTTGGTAGAGCACATCACTTTTAATGATGGGGTCCTGGGTTCGAGCCCCAGTCGGGTCACAAAAAGTCGAGCAAATTTTTGTTTGGCTTTTTTTGTTTTAGGCCACGTGGAGAAACGGTAGACTTGCCATCTTGAGGGGGTGGTGCTCGTAAGGGCGTGTGGGTTCAAATCCCACCGTGGTCACGAATGAATCAAAAATAGGAGAAAAATAGGAAGCTCGCTTCGATATTTTTCTCCTTTTTTGATTCTCAAAGCGGAGCTTTGTTGGGAAAGACGGAGTCAATCCCATCATTCTCAATCTCGAAGTTTGGCCACATTTGTTGGGAAAGACGCCGTCAACTGGATAGCTGCCAAAGTTTGAGAGATGAAACTCCATTTTGAGTTTATTCTTTTTTTATAGTTTTTTAAACTTAGTTAAGATAATATGTTACTTTTGTTTACAATTTATCCAGAAAAGATGAACAACATTAAAAGTACTTTTAGTATAAAAGATTTAGAGAATCTTACCGGAATTAAGGCGCATACTATAAGAATATGGGAAAAAAGATATGATGTTCTTGAACCAATGCGGACCGAAACCAATATCCGTTTATATGATATTGAAAATCTTCAAAAGCTTTTAAATATAACATTACTTCACAATCACGGCTATAAAATATCGCAAATTTCAAAATTATCTAAAGAAAGAATTCCGCAACTTGTAAACGAAATTATATCTGATAAAAGTTTCAAAAGTCATGCAATTAGCTCCTTTAAAATGGCAATGATGAATTTTGATCAGGTATTGTTTTTAAAAACTTATGACAAATTACTTTCTGAGAAATCATTCCGAGAAGTCTTCTTTGATGTTTTCATACCTTTAATGCAAGAAATTGGCTCTTTATGGCAAACTAATACTATTTCAATTTCACATGAACACTTTATATGCTACTTAATCAAGCAGAAATTGTTAACCAATACCGAAAAGCTTCAAAATCAAGCACCGACAAAACATGATAAAGTCTTTGTTTTGTATCTGCCAGATAATGAAGTACATGAACTTGGTTTGATGTATTTAAATTATGAAATACAATTTAATGGTTACAAAACAATATATTTGGGAGAAAGTGTACCAATTGTAAGTCTAAAGGACGTAAAAAAATATTTTGATAATATAATTTATGTTTGTTACATGACTGTAGAGCCCACAAAATCACTAGTTAATGATTATATAAAAGAAGTCAAAAAAGAACTGCTAACCGACAATGCAGAGTTTTGGGCTATTGGTAAAATGGTAGAAAGCATTGATGAAAAATTGTGTACTGACACTATCTTAACCTTTACCTCTATGAAAAATTTGACTGATAATTTATAATTGGTAAAACGTTTTTTTATCGTTTAGCATTTATTTACTTTTGCTAAACACTATGAAAAAAGAAATCAAAATTATCGGTTCGGGATTTTCGTCACTTGCTGCTTCCTGTTATTTGGCGCAACAAGGTTACAACGTTACCGTTTTCGAAAAAAATGCAACTATTGGCGGAAGAGCACGCCAGTTAAAAAAAGAGGGGTTTACGTTTGATATTGGCCCAACTTGGTATTGGATGCCCGATGTTTTTGAACGTTTCTTTGCTGATTTTGGCAAAAAACCATCAGACTATTACGAACTCATAAAACTTTCACCTGCGTATCAAGTCTATTTTGGTGTAAAGGATTTTGTAACTATAGCAGATAATCTTCCCGAAATCATTGAAACTTTTGAAGCTATTGAAAAAGGTAGTGGTAAAAAGCTAGCTTCCTTCATGAATGAAGCGCAAAGTAATTATGATATCGCAATCAAAGACCTGGTTTATCGCCCAGGAGTTTCTCCTTTAGAGTTGGTTACTTTGGAAACGGCCATGAAAGTAAATCAGTTTTTTGGGAATATTTCCAAAGATATTCGCAGACGCTTTACCAACACCAAACTAATTCAAATACTAGAGTTTCCTGTACTTTTCCTTGGAGCAAAGCCATCAGATACCCCATCTTTTTATAGCTTTATGAATTTTGCTGACTTTGGTCTGGGAACTTGGCATCCAAAAAATGGTATGTATAGCGTGATTTTGGCAATGGAAAAATTAGCAAAAGAACTCGGAGTGACTATTCATACAAATTCAAATATTGAAAAAATTAATGTTGAAAATGGAACTGCCACAGCAATTATTGTTAATGGTGAAACTGTATATGGGGATATAATTTTAAGTGGTGCCGATTATCATCATAGCGAGAGTTTGTTAGATGAAAAGCATCGCGCCTATTCTGAGAAATATTGGGAGAACAGAACCTTCGCACCATCTTCCCTCCTTTTCTATGTTGGTTTTGACAAAAAAATAGAAAATGTAGAACATCATTCTTTATTTTTTGATGTTGATTTTGATGTGCACGCTGCGGACATATATGATACGCCAAAATGGCCCGATGAACCATTATTTTATGCTAGTTTTCCATCAAAAACGGATAGTAATGCAGCACCTGATGGCAAGGAAGCTGGAATATTTTTAATCCCATTAGCACCTGGTTTAGATGACACACCGGTATTGAGAGAATTATATTTTAAAAAAATAATTACTCGTTTTGAAAATTTAACACAACAAACTGTAAATAAAAACATTATCTTTAAAGAGTCTTTTTGTGTAAATGATTTCATAAAAGACTATAATTCGTACAAGGGGAATGCTTACGGCTTAGCCAATACGCTTTTGCAAACCGCTTTTTTACGACCTAAATTGAAAAGTAAAAAGGTGAAAAATCTCTATTTTACTGGACAATTAACCGTTCCCGGACCTGGAGTGCCGCCCGCATTAATTTCCGGAAAATTGGTAGCTGAACTTATTCAAAAAAATCTATAATTTATTCATTTATGAAATCCATTTTTGATACTATTTCTTTTGACTGTAGCCGAAATGTAACCAAATCATATAGCACTTCGTTTTCTGCGGCTGTCAAAATGTTAGCACCGAGTATCCGCCAAGACATCTACAATATTTATGGTTTTGTTAGGTTCGCAGATGAAATTGTAGACACTTTTCATGACTATAATAAAGAAGTGCTTTTTGAAATGTTTGAAAAAGATATAGCAAGTGCTTTAGAAAATAAAATCAGTTTGAATCCAATATTAAATTCTTTTCAACATACAGTTCATAAATATAGTATTCCACACTCTATGATTGCCGATTTTATGAAAAGCATGCGATTGGATTTGCACAAAAGTGAATACAAAACCTTTGATGAATACAATGAATATATCTATGGTTCTGCTGATGTAGTTGGATTAATGTGCCTGAAAGTTTTTGTGAATGGCAATGAGAAACAATTTAGCGAACTTAAAAACTCCGCGATGCGTTTGGGTTCGGCTTTTCAAAAGGTAAATTTCTTAAGAGATTTGAAAACCGATTATGAAGATTTACACCGAACTTATTTTCCAAATACCGATTTATCCAAGTTAGACGAACATTCAAAAGATGCTATCATTAAAGAAATTGAAGCCGATTTTGAAGCAGGGTTTGAAGGAATTTTAAAATTGCCTTTAGAAGCTAAATTTGGAGTTTATACAGCCTTTATCTATTACAAAAAGTTGCTGTCAAAGTTAAAAAATACGCCATCCTTAGAAATCAAAAATACGCGAATTCGTGTTCCGGATTATCAAAAATTTGGGCTTTTGGCGAAGTGCTATGTTAATTATCGTTTGAATTTATTATAAAAATCATGCTCATCCATGTTTTAGTTTTCGTTCTTACTTTTTGCATCATGGAATTCATGGCTTGGTTCACTCATAAATTCATCATGCATGGATTTTTATGGGTTTTGCATGCCGATCATCACAAGAAAGATCATGATTCTTGGTTTGAGCGTAATGATGCTTTCTTTATTTTTTATGCCGTGGTAAGCATTGGTTGCTTTTTACTCAGGCAAAATGGAGTTTTTGAATTGGGACTTGCCGTTGGTCTTGGAATATTTGCCTACGGAGTTGCGTATTTTATTGTTCATGATATCTTTATTCATCAACGTTTTAAACTATTCAGAAATGCTGATAATCTTTATGCAAAAGGCGTTAGAAGAGCGCACAAAATGCATCACAAACATGTAGGGAAAGGACACGGTGAATGTTTTGGAATGTTATTTGTTCCTTTTAAATATTTTAAAAAATAAAAAAGTCCTCTCTCTATAAAACGAGAAGACTTTTTGTTTAAACAACACTCGAGGCAATGCCTAACGGCTTTAAAAACAGCGGAAAAAAACCTCAAATAAATTATTTAATCAAGCCTTGTAAAGGTTTTAATGCATCCATATCAATATTGGAACTTTTCAATAAAGATATCATGTTTACGATATTATTTGCATTCATATCATTACCCAAAATTCTAACAACTGCAAAACCGTTTTCTTCCTTTTTGGCAAAAAGGATAAACTCATTAATATGATCTCCATCGCCAATAAAACTTACCGAAGCAGCATCTTTTCCAGAACCGACTTTCATCAACTCTTGATAGCTTTTACCTTTTAGAATTTGTGTTACTTTTTGACTTTCCACATCATACTCAGCTTTGTTGTTTTTATCCAACTTAAAAGCTAAAACATTCATCTTGGCAAATGAACCTAAAGCTGTTTTTTGTTCGGCTGTAAGCTTCGTTTTATCAATATTAATAATACTTGGAGAAACATCCATCTCTATAAAGCCTTTCTTTTCAGAACTTTCTACAAAATATTTTTGAAGTGTTGGTTCATTATTACAACTCGAAAGAAATAATGCAACTAATAATAGTGCGAGATAAAGTACAGTTCTCATGGCTGATTATTTTTTTCCTTTTGAACCTTTTGATGCTTTTTTCAAATCATCACCGCCAGGTAAATTCATTTTGTCTGTCAAGACCGAAAGCTCGTTCAAATCAAAATCACCTATCAAAGACATCAAAACAGTTTCTTCTTTTCCTGAACCTTCAACGAACATCATTAATTCTTTAATCTGTGATTCAGAAGCTCCTGATTTTACATATATTTTTACACTTTTACCTTTTTCACTTATTTTCATTAACTCTTCAAGAGTTGATGATTTTATATATTTATCTGAAACCGATTTCATCTCATCAGCTTTCTTGTCGCTTTGCGTTACGAAAACTCTCAAGTTGTCTAACTTTTTTATCAAATTCACATACTGCTGCGACTCTTTGTCTTTTACTTCCATTTTGCTTAAAAGCGCAAACATTTTTTTATTAACCACAATTGATGTTATTCCTTCTTGGTCCTCAAACTTGTCAAAGACACTTTGTGCAAAAAATGTACTCGTGCTTAAAACTAATACTAAACTTAAAATTAATTTTCTCATGATTTCTGATTGTTTATTTTTTAAAAATTTTGTTTTTTGATTGTTCAAATTCGTTTAAATATTTCATACTTCCAATGCCTTTATTTACACTTTCCGAAATCATAGCCAGCGCTTTTTGCGTTTCTCTGAAGGCTACTTCCGGGTCATCATAAGTTCCCAAATCATTTGATTTAAGTTGATTATAATTGTTGAATGTAAATAAACCTACGCCAAGTAAAACTGCCACAGATGCAGCAACGGATAACCAAACCGTGCGTTTGCGTTTCCTAGTGTTTAACGGAATCGTTGCTTTAAATTGTTCTTGCTTTGCTTGAAAGGCATAACTAAATAGTGGTTTGTATTGCTCCAAAGGCGGAGCAACATCTGAAGAAGAAAAGTAATCTTTCAATTCTTTTTCTTCTGCAATACTGGTTTCTGCTTCGAAGTATTTTTCTAGTAAGTTTTCTATTTTATCCAATTCCATAACGATGTGTCTTTATCATTTTTTCTCTTATTACTTTTCGTGCTCTTGATAATGCGGTGCGAATGGCTTGCGCATTCATTTCTAAAACCTTGCCTATTTCCTCAAACTCCATTTCCTCAATGTCTCGCATTTGAACAATTAGCTTTTGCTGTTCGGGCAAGTTGTTGATTATTTTTTCTACCCATTCCCAAGTGTCAGCGTCTTCCACTTTTTGTTGCAAACTCGCTTCTCTGTCGGTGAAATTATTATGAACAATTTTCATGTTGCCCGCTCGTTTTGATTTCAATTGATCCAAACAATAATTTTTTGTCATCGTCATTGCCAAAGCTTCAACACTTCTGTATTCGTCCAAAATCTCATTCTTATTCCACAATTTTACCAAAACTTCCTGAGTTGCATCTTCAGCCTCTTCGGTACTAACGAGCAATCGTTTCGCCAC
>CALQCV020000123.1 GCA_943329165.2 Candidatus Nitrotoga sp. CP45
ATCATACAAAAATAGTTAAAATAACCCGTTGGGTGTAATTATTTAAAGTAAAAAATACCACTTAAATGTTGGTTAAGATACTGAATTTCAGAATCTTGAATTCGAAAAACAAAACAATATCGACGTTAAATATAGCAAAAAAACACTTAAGAGTTTTAGAAGTTATAAGTTCTTTGACCCAAGCATAGCGAATTGGCGAAACAATTGTGAATTAGAATTTAAATCAGGCGTGGGAAGAAAATAAAATATCTGATTTAGAAGTAGTTGCATTGAGTTTAATAGCAGTATTTATATCAATTGACATTGAGAATTCTTTGTTTAAGGAGATAAATAACCAACAAATACCTAAAGTAATTGAGCGAAGTCAGTTCAATAAAAGAAGACGAAAATTGTTTTTATTTTTAGAAGAAGTTAGAATAAAATTGGCCTCACATTTTTTAGAAATTGAAAACTATTTTATTGTCGATAGTATGCCATTAGAGATATGCAAATTTGCTCGTCACAGGAGAGTTAAAATCTGCAAAAATGAGTTTGAAACTGCTCCTTCAAAAGGGTTTTGTACTTCTCAAAACAACTGGTTTTACGGATATAAATTGCATGGAGTTTGTTCTTTAAACGGAATTTTCCATTCCTTAGATAATACAAAGGCAGAAGTTCAAGATGTTCCTTTTTTAAAAATGTAAAACAGCAAATGTCTGATTGTATGTTGCTTGATGATAAATAGTACTTGTCTTAAAGCATTCAATTAGATTTGTTTCAAACGGTAAATATCAAATTAGATCCGAGCCAACAGCGAATAGGCGTAGCAAAATCCAAAAAGAGCTAATCAAAAAGATTATAGCCCAGAACCTTATATTTTTAGAAAATTAAGAAAAAGAATAGGAGCATTATTCTCCTAATTATGTGACCAGTTTAGAATTAGAAACAATCATGCCAAAACTTTTGAAGGTTTTAAAACAAGAATATTAGCAAAATAACAATATTAACTTTGGTTCAATACATCAAGTAATTTAATTACACCCAACCGGTTAAAATATATTTAAAACTAACCCTTGAAATTCAAATCACATTCTCTTTCGTAAAGGTATTTTTTATTTTGTGAATCGTAAGTTATAGGAGCATTGAGTTCCGTTTTCATATAAGTAATATAGTTATAGACCGTGCGAACAGAAACATCCAATCTTTCTGATAGATCTTCTGAATTTCCCGCACGACTAGCACTAATGAGCTCGTGAATTTTTATGACTATTCTTATATCCAAAACGATGCAATTTTAAACATTAAGTCTGCAATCAAAATGCAGTTTAAATATTTTTGTAAAATTAAAGTGATAAAATTAGTATTCCTAAAGATAAACCGAGAAAAAAATATAATCCCAAATGTATTATTTATGCTACGCCCAGGTCTTTGGGAATAGCTTTAATAGGATATTGTTAGCTCTGAAATGGTCTTTGCGCTTACTGATATGCTTTTCGATGGTCGATTTGCTGTTGGGGATTATTCTATTTTTTTTGAATTGTATTTTGCAATACACCCCAAAAAAACAGTGCCCTTTCCCGCAATCTTTCCAAAAAAACAAAATGTTAAGAACTAAGCGGCCAAAGTCTCGGGTCTATTTTTTCCTTTGGTCATTTGAGACAAGAAGAATAAAAAAGGTATTGAGAAATTTTAATATCAAGCGGAGGAAGGGTAGTGGACTAAAGATACACGAACTTTAGTCCGTCAATAGAATATTTTGAGAACCCTCTTTTATACTAAGCTTTACGATAAAATTTTACAAACCAAAAACTAGCGTTACGATTTTATAGGGTGCGAATAGCTATTATGATAATGATGCTCTTAAGTATTCCATCATAAATACGTTATTATCCCATTGGTTGCTCAGCGGTTGTTGGGTATAGGGTGCTGTGGGCATATACGGTATAGGACCAAATTCGGGGCTGATGGTAAAAAGAGATTGCCCAGCCGCCTTTTTAGTCGTGATTATTTGTTGCCACCAATACAGGAACTTTTCGAGATGCGCTTGCCATTCGGGTGCTTTCGGGTCATTTACTTGAGGCCCTTGTTCAAAACCCAAACGAGCATGGATATGGGATACCTGAGGTATGATTCGACTGATTATGTCTTCCTGTCCTTCAAGCATACTTTCGGAGACGGTACAAAAATGCGAGAAGTCTCCCACCAGTTCCATTTGAGGAAATTTATCTAAATAGGGAAGTAGTGAAGCAGCATGAAAAGAAAAGCGCCCTCTATGGGTTTCATGAAGAATTCGAACACCATTCTTGGCAGCGAAATTCATTGCGGCATCTATAATTCGGCAGTTATCATCAAAAGAAAAATAATCTCTCCCGGTATGTGAATTAATGAATAATGGGTTAAGGGCTGCAAGGTTAGTAAAATTGGCTTCCATTACTTTAACATGTGCTGCTACTTTATCCTCTTTTGGAAAAGGAAGCTGTAGGGTAATGAAATAGAAATCGGGATTTTGCTTTCTTATAGTTTCTATGGCCAACAGAAACGCATCGGTTGTCGTATCAGGTGGCGTAAGAAATAATTCGGCTCCTTCAAAGCCCGCTGCCGCTATATTGGTAATAAACTTTGAGGGCGATAGGTGTTCGCTACCCCAATACGTACATGAAAATTTTGTCTGCATAGCTGCTTATTAAAATCCTTTAACTTTACTCATGTCTCTTTGCAACCAATTTTCCTTGGGATATTTTGCCTTGCCATCAATGGTATGAATGGAATAGGCTTGACGCGATTTTCCGCTGGTATTGGGTAAACTGTAATGTGGTAAAAAACCATGTAGTACAATACAAGTGCCTTTTTTAACTTCAAGTGGAATCATGCCTTCCATAGCTAAAGGTTCTTCATCAAACACCTGCATTTCGGTACCTCCTCCTGATGGTTTTCTTTTAAACCAAGAACGTAAGGTGGTGTTATGGCCTCCTGGCTTTGCCCATAAACAGCCATTGGCTATCGTAGCATCTTCTAAGGCAAACCAAAAGCCAATGCAGGAATCAGGTTCCGTGTACAAAAACGTGGAGTCCTGATGTATATCTACCACTCCACCTATTTTGGCATGTTTTAATATGAGCATGCTTTGGATGATTAGATAGTCATCGAGCTTTAATTGGGCAGCTAATTCCTTGAGCTGTGGAGAACGAGAGAATTTTTCGAAAACCGGATCAAGATCATGCAGGGCATGTCCGATTTTATTTAGGGAATGAAAAAGGTCGTTTTTGAGTTTTCCATGGTCATCAAAAGCGTCTTTTTCAAAGAAATAACAAATCGCATCGCCTGAATTCAGGAAATAGTCATCAGAAGTTCGTGTTTGTTCATTAGTTTGAAAAACAGAGGGATGGCCATCAAAATTAAAACTATTCGAAAGTTCCTCTCCTCTTTGCATTAGGGCATCGCATTGATCGGCAGTATAAAAATCGTTAAGAATGAGATAGCCGTCTTTATTGAATTGATCGTATAAAGTCATGGAATACAATTTTAAAATAGTTGTTTAAGCTACTCTTTAGCTTATCATCAGTGGTTAAATATACAATTAAAAATAATAGTTGCTATTAGTTTGTATAAATGCTACACTATAAATCCTAAAACGTCGGGACACTCGAAGTGACGAACCGATAACAGAAAACCGACAACAACCTTACAACTTAGTAATCTTACTCGTCACCGCATACGTATCCGTAGTCGCTTTTACCAAATACATCCCCGAGGCCAACCCGTTCATAGGCAGTGCCACTTCCTGATCTCCTACTTGAGTTTGGATTGTTTGTTGGTAGACGATTTGCCCGGTCATGCTGTATAAACTAAAGTTTATTGCTTCCCCTTGTGTATTCTCTAACTGAATGTTGGCGTTATCACCAACAGGGTTAGGATATACCGTGAGTTGAAACTTAGACTCCAGGCTGCGGTTTACTTTTTGGGTATCGGTATAAATAGCATTTCCTTGCGCATCGTATTGCGTCAAACGATAATACACCATACCTGTAGCATAGGTTTCATCAGTTGTACTATAGCTAGCTGATGCTATTCCTTTCCCGGCTTGTGTGTTCAGTAGTTCAAAATGGATGTTGTTTAACGAACGTTCTATCGTATAGCTTTGATTTTTGGTCTCCTGGGTGGTGGCCCATTTTAAAAGTACTTTTTTAGGCTGGGCTATCGCTATGAACTCGGAAACAGCAACAGCAGTACTCATTTTGGCAGCATCATTACGTGTATACCAAATAGGCGCCGTTATAATTCTTTTGCCATCCGATTCGGTAATATCGATATAATAATAGAGACCTGTTAAGTTAGCCAAAGCCGTGTGAGTAAACGTAATTGAACCCGTGGTAGAACTCGTTAATATGGTCGCATTAGAACCACTACCTGCTACTCCTGAGTATATTTTTAAGGATGTCACCGGATTGCTTGTAGTAGTCGTTACCGTTATGGTAGGTGCTCCAGCAGCGGTCATTATAGTACCTAAAGGTTTGTTGTTAACTTTAAAGTTTACATACGCCCCACAATCTTGGGAAGCATAAAAACGCATCGCACGCATCGCACCTAAGACACCACTTTCGTTTAAGGCTGTAGCTAAAACTACCGTTCTGGAAGTGGCGGTGTGCCCGTGGGTTATATTATGGTTATCATGATCTATAGTTGGCCCTAAATGATAGCCTCTGGCCAACATATTACGATAATAACTAAGATATGACATAGAAGCCGGTGGGTTGCTATAGGTAGTGTTGGTTGAAGTTGAAGGTCCGTTTTCTACTGCTGTCCCTACTATTGCATCATCTGAAGCACTATCATAGATACTCATAATACCACTGTAATCAGTATTATTTGGATGCGCCAAAGTAGCAAAAGCATTACTACTGCTATAACTGTTAATCACATTAAACAAGCCTGTACTTCCGGTATAGGTTGACTTGGCCACAAAGATATCATAATTGGCAGGTTCCCATCCCACTAATTTATCCACGCCATACACAAGTACGTGACCTCCCCCTGAGATAACACCCCATTCCATGCCATACATGGCGAGGAAAGAGGTAGTAGTGGCAGCGGCAGCTTGAGAGCGACCCAAAGCGTAATTGGCTAAGGACATTCCGGCAGTCAAGTGGTTGTGTTCGCTAATGCCTAAGAAATCCATACAGTTGGCAGTATCGCCATAAGTGAAATCTCCCGAAGGCAATCCTGTCCCATCACTGTACTCACTATGCGAGTGAAAATTACCAAAGTAATAATTCAAAGGCGCTTCTAAAGTAGTAGCAGAACCGGTTAATGGCGTAGTCGTTTTATAAATAGTGCCTCCGCTACAGCCGGTATTGTTATAGCTAAAGACATAAAAATAATAAATAGTACTAGCCGATAAGCCTGAAGCAGCAAAGGTATTGGTACCGTTGGCACTTACCACCGTAGCATTTCCAAAAGTAGCACCAGCAGTATAGTCAGTTCCGTTAACCGGACCAGTCGTTAACGATGGCTCAGTACTATAAACAACTAAATAGCCACTAGCAGCGGTAGTCGTAAAAGAACCTGTGGCTGTTGCACCCGTAGTCCCGGAGAAAGTTAAGGCTGTGGGTTGGTCAGCCGGAGCTACACAAAGGGAAGCAATAGTTGTAAAGCTTCCTGTTAAAGGCGTATCTGATTTATAGATTATCCCTCCGCTACACCCCACATTGTTATAAGCAAAAACGGTTACATAATAGGTGGTGCTTGGCGTCAATCCGGCTAGGGATAAAGAGGTGGCGTTGTTACTACTTAGTACGGTTCCATTTCCTAAAGTGTTCCCTGCTGTATACGTAGTACCATTTGTTGGGCTAGCGGATAATGCTGCTGTGCTGTAAACCACTAAATAGCCATCGGCAGTAGTGGCGGCAAAAGAACCTGCATTGGATGTACTTGTTGGAGAGCCAAAAATTAAGCTGGTAGGTTGGTTAGCCGGAGCCACGCAAGAGGATGCAATAGTTGCAAAACTACCCATTAAAGGAGTGTCTGTTTTATAGGTTGTCCCTCCGCTACAGCCTACATTGTTGTAAGCAAAGACAGTTACAAAATAGTTGGTGCTTGGTGTTAATCCGGTTAGCGAAAAAGAGGTTGCCGTGCCACTGCTTAGGACAGTTCCATTTCCTAAAGAGTTCCCGGCAGTATAAGTATTACCATTAGTTGGGCTAGCGGATAATGCTGCTGTGCTGTAAACCACTAAATAGCCATCGGCAGTAGTGGCGGTAAAAGAACCTGTATTGGAAGTACTTGTTGGAGAGCCAAAAGTCAAGCCGGTAGGTTGGTTAGCCGGAGCCACACAAGGAGAATCAATAGTTGCAAA
>CALQCV020000124.1 GCA_943329165.2 Candidatus Nitrotoga sp. CP45
AACCAATTCTTGTATCCATACCGGTAATATATTCCACTAATTGTTTGATGTGTTTCAATTGCGAACCACCACCAGTTAATACAATTCCAGCTATCAGTTTCTTGCGTGGATCTTCGTGTCCGTAAGCTTTGATTTCGGTGAAAACCTGTTCAATAATTTCAACGACACGCGCATGAATTATTTTTGACAAGTTCTTTAATGAAATCTCTTTTGGATCTCTTCCTCTTAAACCCGGAATCGAAACAATTTCGTTGTCTTTATTTTCACCAGGCCACGCTGAACCAAATTTTGTTTTTAATAATTCGGCTTGTTTTTCAATGATTGAACAGCCTTCTTTGATGTCATCTGTGATTACATTTCCTCCAAATGGCACTACTGCGGTATGACGGATGATTCCATCTTTAAAAATGGCTAAGTCTGTAGTTCCGCCTCCAATATCAATCAAGGCAACGCCGGCTTCTTTTTCTTCCTGACTCAAAACTGCATCTGCTGATGCTAATGGCTCTAATGTCAATCCTGACAGTTCGATTCCTGAACTCTGAATACATCTTCCTACGTTTCTGATAGAAGATGCTTGTCCTACTACAACATGAAAGCTTGCTTCTAATCTTCCCCCATACATTCCGATTGGTTCTTTGATTTCAGATTGTCCGTCGATTTTAAATTCTTGTGGCAATACATGGATAATTTCTTCTCCCGGAAGCATTGCCAATTTATTTACTTGATCAATTAACAATTGAATATCACGTCCGCTGATTACTTCCTCAGGGTTGGTTCTAATAACATAATCCGTATGCTGAATGCTACGAATGTGTTGTCCAGCAATTCCAACAACAACATCGTTAATTTTATAGCCTGAATTTGCTTCTGCTTCATTTACTGCAAGTTGAATAGATTGGATGGTTTGTGTAATATTGTTTACCACACCACGAGCCACACCAAGACTTTTAGATTTTCCAACACCCAGAATCTCTAACTTTCCATACTCATTTTTCTTGCCAATCATGGCAACAATCTTGGTTGTTCCTATATCTAATCCTACTGCGATATTCTCTTTTTCCATAATCTTCTATTTAATGCACACTACTTGCTTAGTAAACTTCAGGTTAATCCTTTTGTATTTATTCAAAGTACTATCTGAAACTGCCTTCTGAAAAAATGCTTTATAATTCTTAAATTTCTTTTCAATGTTAATTGTGCGACCAAAATCTATTTGAAAATCATAATTTCTGTTCGCCATAACTAAGCTGCCGTTAGGCAAAACCTGCACGCCAATGATATTTTTTTTCAAAAACTCATCTTTCTCAATCATCCTTAAAACTTCAGATAATTTTTCCTTTTTTACTACTGTAATTTCACCCGATAGTAGTGGCACTCTGGCAGTATAATTATCTGATAACGGCATCTTATTTCCCTCATAGTCAATATAAAAAGAACCCGTTTCGTCAAACACTCTTCCAACCGGTGTTTTTTGTTTCACCACCGCTTTTAAAACGCCATCAACACTGACAAATACATCCGCTTTTTGGATCATTTCTTGTTTGCTGACTGACATCTCCAATTTCTTCAAATCTAAATCAACTTTATTGATTGTTTTTAGGTCCTGATTTTTTTCTATTAACAATTTATTAACCATTTCAGGCTTCAAAAAAAGTGTATTTTCACCCACAAAAACAACCTCTGTTTTCTTTATTCTTCGATGTTCATTTCTGTAAGAAGTGAAGGAATACAGCAGGATTACCAATAAAATCATTAGCAAAAGTCGTATGTTTATCCAATTGAATATTTTCATAGTAATGCCTGTTTAATTTTCGGAACTAATTCACCAATATCTCCTGCTCCAATTGTCACAATTATTTTCGCTTTACTTTCTAAAATTGACGGAATTAAATCGCTTTTTGAAACTAATTTTTTATTCTTGTTTTCTATTTTGGAAAGCAACCATTCTGATGTAATTCCTTCCATCGGTAATTCGCGTGCCGGATAAATATCTAATAGCAAAATAGTATCAAACTGCGATAAGCTTTTGGCAAAATCATCTGCGAAATCTCTGGTTCTGCTGTACAAATGCGGTTGAAAAATTGCCAATACTTTTTCATTTGGATACAATTCACGAACCGCCTGATGCACCGCATTAATTTCTGTTGGATGATGCGCGTAATCATCAATGTAAACGAGATTTTCATTCTTGATTTGATATGAAAATCGGCGTTGAATTCCTTTAAATGAAGCCATAGCCTTAGCAATGGTATTGGTTGGGGAACCAAAAGTTTTAGCCATTGCTAAAGCCATCATGGCATTCATTAAATTATGTCTTCCAGGTAAACCAAATTGTATATTTTCGATAGTTTCGGATGGCGTTTGCACATCAAAAACATAATAACCATTTTCAATTCTGACATTAAAAGCTTTGAAAGTCGCTTCTTCATCAATTCCAACAGTTAATCCTTCCAGAGGCAATCCTTTTGGAACAAACATTTGAGTTTTGTCTTCTACTTTGGCGGCAAATTCTCTAAAGGAATCTTCAATTGCAGTTGCATCTCCATAAATATCTAAATGGTCTGCATCCATCGAAGTCACGCAAGCGATATTTGGATGCAAATGCATAAACGAACGGTCAAATTCATCAGCTTCAACAACAGTTACCGTTTTCCCATTTCCAATTAAATTAGAATGATAGTTTTCTACAATGCCACCGATAAACGCAGTAACATCGGCGCCACATTCGTATAAAATATGACCCAGTATACTTGATGTTGTTGTCTTTCCATGCGTTCCGGCCACGGCAAAACAAAAGGTGTCTTTAGTGATAATTCCTAAAACTTCCGCTCGCTTTTTTACTACATACTCTCTTTCGATAAAATAATTCCACTCCGAATGCGAAATTGGAACAGCTGGCGTAATAATAACCAAAGTGTTTTCGACATAATAATCGTTTGGAATTAAACTGATACTGTCTTCAAAATGAATCGACATTCCGTCTGCGATAAGTTCATCTGTTAGCATGGTTGGTGTTTTGTCGTAACCCGAAACATTTTTCCCAATGTTCTGAAAATAACGAGCCAAAGCACTCATTCCGATGCCACCGATTCCGATGAAATAGACGTTATGTATTTGGTTTAGATTCATTTTTTAAAGTGGCTGAGTCACTGAGTGGCTGAGTTACTGAGTTTTTATTTTATTAATTTTACTATTTGTTCAACTATATCTTTTGTGGCATTTGGCCTTGCCAATTTTTTAATGTTTTCACTCAATTCCTTCTGTAAATTTTCATTGAAAATTAAATTTGAAAATATTGTTTCGAAGGTGAAATCTAATTCATTTTCTTTTATTAAAATAGCGCCGTTTTTATCTACTATTGCCTTTGCATTTTTGGTTTGATGATCTTCGGCAACATTTGGCGATGGAATAAAAATTACAGGTTTTCCAACCAAACATAACTCTGAAACAGATGATGCGCCTGCACGAGAAATTACAAAATCTGCGGCAGCATAAACCAAATCCATTCTGTCAATAAATGAAACAACCTGGGCCAACTGTCCGTCAGAAAAATGATTATAATCGTGATAATACAATTTGCCACATTGCCAGATAATTTGAATGTCTTTTGAAACCAAATTGTAGATTTCTTTTTCAATCAATTGATTTAATCTCCTTGCTCCAAGACTTCCGCCAAGCACCAAAAGTGTTTTTTTATTCGGATTTAAATTGAAATATTTAATTGCTTCTTTTCGTTTAGAATCAATTTCCAATAAATCCTGACGAACTGGATTTCCGGTAAAAACAATTTTGTCTTTCGGAAAAAATCGTTCTAAATTTTCATAAGCAACACAAATCGCATTGGCTTTTTTACTCAACAACTTATTCGTAATTCCGGGATAGGAATTTTGCTCCTGAATTACCGTTGGAATCTTCATCATATTTGCCATCTGCAGTAAAGGACCACTGGCAAAACCGCCTGTTCCGATTACGACATCTGGGTTGAATGCTTTTATTATTTTTCGGGATGTCAACAAACTGCTAGTTACTTTCAACGGAAACAGCAGATTTTGCAAGGTTAATTTTCGTTGCAAACCGGCGATCCAAAGTCCTTCAATTTCATAGCCTGCTTGTGGCACTTTTTGCATTTCCATTTTATCTTTGGCTCCAACAAAAAGAAATTCGGCATCGGGAAAACGCAGTTTTAATTCATTTGCAATTGCAATTGCCGGGTAGATATGTCCACCGGTTCCGCCGCCGCTTAATATGAATTTAAGCCGTCCCCGACCCTCCCGAAGGGAGGGCGAAGTATTAGGATTAAACATGTTGTTTTTATATTCTACCATTATAGCAATCTCCTATATTTTTGCTCGAATACCCTTTATTGCTGTCATTGGGTTACTAGATTTATCTTCAATCGTATAATCCTCATTTCCCGCTTTGGGGGTTAGGGGGCTTTCTACTGCATCGTCTTCCTGTAATTGTTTATCGATTAGCTTTTGTAAAGCATCATCCCGTTTTTGCTTTTCGGCTTGTTCTTCTTCAATTTCTTCTTCTTTTTTGGTCACGCTTAAAATAATTCCAAGTGCAATACACGTCATCCAAATAGAACTTCCTCCACTACTAATCAAAGGCAGTGTTTGTCCGGTTACCGGAAGCAATTCTACTGCGACAGCCATATTGGTTATTGCCTGAAAAATTATGGGAAACCCCAAGCCGACGACGACTAACTTTCCGAAAAGCGTATTGGATTTATGTGCTGCGACAACAAATCTGAATAATAATAAGATATATAATCCCAAGACACACAATCCGCCAACTAATCCGTATTCTTCAACAATAATGGCATAGATGAAATCAGAAGAAGATTGTGGCAAAAAGTTTTTCTGTATACTTTTCCCTGGGCCAAGTCCGTAAATTCCACCTGAAGCAATAGCTATTTTTGCCTTTTCGATTTGGTAATTATCTTCATCAGGTTTGTCAGTTATAAAGTTATCAGCACGAGCAATCCAAGTATCTACACGATTAGGGAAAGCATCCGGAAAAGCTTTGGCAACTGATACAAAAAACAACAATCCGATGATTCCAGCTCCAATTATGATTCCGATATATTTCAACGGGTATTTTCCAATGAAAACGAGCATCAATACCATTGAAAATATCAAAGCTGCCGTCGAAAAATTAGCTGGAAGAATAAAAATTAACGTAATAAAAACGGGAGTCCACAATTCCCAAAATGAGTTTTGAAACGTGATTGGCGTTTCTCTTTTCTTGGATAAATACCGCGCAACAAAAACATACAACACGATTGAAGCCAATGCTGATGTTTGAAAGGTGATGCCGATAAACGGAATCTGTATCCATCGACTTGCATTGGCGCCATCAATAATAGTTCCCTTAAGCAAGGTATACATAAGCAATATCCAAACAACGGGCAAGAGAATTTTGGATATCGTTTTGAAATAATGATATGGAACTTTGTGGACTTTGTAAAGAATAAAAAATCCAACCAAAACCTGCGCAGCGTGTTTCAACAAATAGGTAAAAGCATTTCCGGATCCGTGACGCATATAAGCCAAATTGCTACTCGCGCTAAAAACAGGCATAAACGAAAACAACGCCAACAAGGCAACGAATGCCCAGATGACTTTATCTCCTTTTAAACTGTTTATTAGTTCTTTCATTTTTTATTAAGGATTTATTCCGCTTCGCTCCATACAATTCGGCTGCGCCTCGGGTTAGGAATTAGGATTTGGGATTTTATTGAATATTTAAATCCTAAATCTCAATTCCTAAATTACAAATTCTTGACCGCTGCTTTAAATTGATTCCCTCTGTCTTCATAGTTTTGAAATAAATCGAAACTTGCGCAGGCTGGCGATAATAAAACCGCATCCCCTTTTTCGGCAATATGTTTTGCTGTAATTACTGCATCACGCATGTTATCAACTTCGACCATCATATCTACCACATTCCCAAAAGCATCAATGATTTTTTTGTTGTCGACACCAAGGCAAATAATTGCTTTTACTTTTTCGCGAACTAACGACATGATTTCGCTGTAATCATTTCCTTTGTCAACACCACCGACGATCCAAACTGTTGGCACAGTCATGCTGTCTAAAGCGAAGAAAGTAGCGTTCACATTGGTCGCTTTGCTATCGTTGATGTACTGCACATTGTGAATTTTGAGTACTTTTTCTAAACGATGCGCAACACCTTGAAAATTGGATAAACTCTCACGAATTGTTTGCTTTCT
>CALQCV020000125.1 GCA_943329165.2 Candidatus Nitrotoga sp. CP45
ACAAGGTAACCAATTGGGGAACCAAAAAAGGATTTTATTTCGCGTAACGCTATTGATTTCATATTTTTTGTTGTCTGTTATCTGTTATCCGTTGTCTGTTATCTGTTCTCTGTTTTTCTTTTAACTGATGACTGAAAACCGATAACTTTTTTATGTTAAACTTACTAATTTATCTACACTCCCAGCTTCCGGTTTTTCGTTGAATAATTTTTTGGTAAATGTCCAAACATCATAAAACAATTCTGAACGACGATAGTTTTCCAAATCATCTTCCGTTTCCCAAAGACTATAAGTAAAAAACATACATGGATTATTTTTATCCTGATACAATTCCAAAAAACGATTGCCTTCAGCGCCGCGTATTTTTTCTTTCATCACGTTAAAATTTGCCAAAAATTTTGGAATATGCTCTTCGTGAAAACTCATTTTTACTATTCTAATGAACATATTATCCCTTTTTACTTTTCCCTAATCCCTTAATTTCTAAACTCAATTGTCACTGCATCTCTATAACTCAATCCTAACAAACTTGAAGCCGAGCCAACGGTGTCGGGATTACTTCTAAAAATGGCAATTTCCAAAAAACCAGCTTCGTTAAAAATTGCCAATTTTTCGCCTTCGTAATACTTTATTGGGTAGTTGGAGGAAATCCTAATATCGGAGTATTTTGCCAAAATGGTTTTGATGGTTTTATTCTTAAACTGAATTTCATAAGGTCGGGCTTTGCCCATTTCCAAAAACATTTTTTTAGAAATATTAGTTACCGCATTTCCTAAATGATCGTTATAAATCACATAGCCTTTAATTTGGTTTTCCTGAACAACGGCTTGCAATTCGGTAACTTCTTTGATGGCTTTGATTTCTTTGCCAATTACGTTGAGTAAACCGCCTTTAGCTAAATGACAGGCCACTTTTACGAACGCATCCAAATCGGTGGCATCATTCGGCAAACGATCATGAATAGTAATGGCAACTAATTTCTGTGGAACAATCTTTTGTATCAGCATACTCAAAATTCCATTGTCAGCACAAATGAAGTACTGGTCGTTCCACTGCATGGCAATATGTTGATTTTCGGAATTCAATTCGATGTCAACGCCAATTAAATGAACGGTTCCTTTTGGGAAACTGCTATACGCAGCACCGATTATATAGGAAGCTTCGGCAACGTTGAAAGCGTCAATGTTATGTGAAATATCAATAATGTCGACTTCACTAAACTCGGATAACAACTTACCTTTTAAAGCACCTACAAAGTGGTCTTTTAATCCGTAATCGGTTGTTAAGGTGATTATTGACATAAATTGTTTATAACTTGGTTGAAATCGGTTCCAAAAATAGTTAAAGCTATTCTTTTATTTGATTAAATTTGGATACAAAGCTACTAATATATAGCGAATTATTTTAATTTAATACAACCGCTTTTGAACGAACGTATCATTGAATTACACGACATTGCTCCAAAAGAATTTTGGGGCGCTCAAGATGCTCATCTTGAAACTATCAAAAGGTATTATCCTAAACTCAAAATTGTCGCTCGTGGCACAACTCTCAAAGCATTTGGCGAAAAAGAAGAACTCGATGAGTTCGAAAAACGTTTCAATCGCTTAATGTTGCATTTCACGCGTTACAACAATATTGATGATAACGTAATTGATCGAGTCATACATAGTAATTCGCAGGAAGAGCAACGTATGCCTGACAGTGATAAAATTTTAGTGCACGGAATAGGAGGAAAGCTCATTAAGGCAATGACGCCAAACCAACAAAAGCTGGTAGATTATGTTGCCAAAAACGATATGGTTTTTGCTGTTGGTCCAGCCGGAACAGGTAAAACATATACTGGAGTTGCCTTGGCAGTGAAAGCATTAAAAGAAAAGCAGGTTAAAAGAATTATTCTAACGCGTCCTGCGGTTGAAGCTGGTGAGAATCTTGGTTTCTTGCCTGGTGATATGAAAGAAAAACTGGATCCATACATGCAGCCGTTATATGATGCGCTGCGCGATATGCTGCCGCCACAAACTTTGGAAGATTACATCTTAAAAGGAATTATACAAATAGCACCATTGGCTTTCATGCGTGGAAGAACCTTGGATAATGCTTTTGTGATTTTGGATGAAGCCCAGAATACAACACATTCGCAGATGAAAATGTTCTTAACCCGTATGGGGAAAAGTGCAAAGTTTATCATAACAGGTGATCCGGGACAAGTTGATTTGCCACGTAGAACGATTTCGGGATTGAAAGAAGCGATACTTGTTTTAAAAGATGTTGAAGGTATCGGAATTATCTACCTTGATGACAAAGATATTGTTCGTCACAGATTAGTAAAAAAAGTAATCGATGCGTATAAGAGTATTGAGAATAACGATTAATCAAAAGTAGTTTGTCATTCTGACGAATTAGGAATCTCAACCCTATCAAGTTTAAGACTGATAGGGTTTATTTTTGGTTTTAAAAATTATTCTAAAACCATAAATCATAAATCACAAATTCCTATTTTTGCAACTATCTACCTGTCGGCATAGAGGAAATAACACAATACTACATAATGACTATAACTACAACCCATTTCAATTTTCCGAATCAAAAATCGGTTTACCGAGGTAAAGTCCGAGAAGTTTATAACATCAACGATGAATTGTTGGTGATGATTGCCACCGATAGATTATCTGCCTTTGATGTCGTAATGCCTAAAGGAATTCCATATAAAGGACAAATTCTAAATCAAATTGCAACTAAGTTTATGCATTTGACACAAGACATTGTTCCCAATTGGCTTATTGCAACTCCTGACCCAAATGTTGCCGTTGGCCATCTTTGTGAACCTTTTAAAGTAGAAATGGTAATACGTGGTTATCTTTCTGGTCATGCAGCTCGTGAATATGCTCTTGGAAAAAGAACAATCTGCGGTGTTACTATGGCAGAAGGTTTAAAAGAGAATGACAAATTTCCAACACCAATTATTACGCCAACAACTAAAGCAGATAACGGTTCCCACGATGAAGACATTTCGCGTGAAGCAATTTTAGCAAAAGGAATTGTTTCAGAAGAAGATTATTTGGTGTTAGAGAAGTATACAAGAGCTTTGTACCAAAGAGGAACTGAAATTGCAGCAAGTCGCGGGTTGATTTTGGTCGATACTAAATACGAATTCGGCAAAACCAAAGACGGCGTTATCGTTTTAATAGATGAAATCCATACGCCAGATTCTTCACGTTATTTTTATGCTGATGGTTTTCAGGAAAGACAAGATAACGGAGAAGAGCAAAAACAATTATCAAAAGAGTTTGTTCGTCGTTGGTTAATAGAAAATGGTTTTCAGGGAAAAGAAGGGCAGCAAATTCCAGATATGACTAATGAATATATTGAAACGGTTTCAGAACGCTACATAGAATTGTATGAAAACATTTTAGGAGAAAAGTTCATTAAAGCAGATATAGCAAACATCAATGAAAGAATTGAAAAGAATGTATTGAATTTTTTATCAAAAAGATAGTATCAAAAAGCATCTGCCACGGCAGATGCTTTTTGATTTAAATTATTTGAAATAGGAAAAAGTATCATTGTTTTCTATTTTCAACAAACTCTCATAAATAAGTTTAATAACGTTTTCTACATCTTCTCTATGAACCATTTCAACCGTAGTATGCATATAACGTAATGGTAAAGAAATCAAAGCCGAAGCCACACCACCATTACTGTAAGCAAATGCATCAGTATCAGTTCCGGTTGCTCTTGATGTTGCATGTCGTTGAAAAGGAATTTTATTAGCTTCAGCTGTATCTACAATCAAATCTCTCAAAGTATTGTGAACTGCTGGAGCATAAGCAATCACCGGACCTTTACCCATTTGTAAATCGCCTTCGATTTTCTTTTCAATCATTGGAGTTGTAGTGTCATGGCATACATCGGTTACTATAGCAACATTAGGTTTAATGGTATTAGTAATCATTTCGGCACCACGAAGTCCGATTTCCTCTTGTACAGAATTGGTTACATATAATCCAAAAGGTAGTTTCTTTTTATTTTCTTTTAATAGTCGGGCCACTTCGGCAATCATAAAACCACCCATTCTATTGTCGATAGCACGGCAAACAAATTTATTGCCATTCAAAATCATAAATTCATCCGGATAGGTTATAACACAGCCAACATGAATACCTAGTTTTTCAACTTCGTCTTTTGTAGAACAACCACAGTCTATAAATATATTATGCAAAGTTGCCGATTCTTCTTTGCCACGATTTCTAGTATGAATCGCCGGCCAACCAAAAACACCTCTTACAATGCCTTTTTTAGTATGAATATTTACTCTTTTAGAAGGAGCGATTTGGTGATCTGAACCACCATTTCTTATAACATATATTAATCCTTCGGCAGTAATATAATTCACATACCACGAAATTTCATCCGAATGACCTTCTATAACCACTTTGTATTTTGCATCTGGGTTTATTACTCCTACAGCTGAACCATAGGTGTCAGTTATAAATGTATCTACATAAGGTTTTAAATAGTCCATCCAAAGTTTTTGACCATTGGATTCATATCCTGTTGGTGAGGCATTGTTTAAATAGGTCTCTAAAAAGGAAAGGGATGATTTGGTAAGAATAGATTTTGTCGCCATATTTTTTTTGCTAAAATATAAATTTGGCATTACAGTTGTTAGGGATATTCCATATTTTTACACTAATAAATCGTATCAATGAAATCGAAGATTCACGAATACCGAAAAAACAGTTTTAAGAACATGAGTAAAAAGTTAATTTACTTCCTATTATTTTCCCCCCTTTCTTTTATTTCTAATGCCCAAGTCACAAACGATTCTCTTTCAAAACGAGATGCTATGATAGAAGCAAACGATACTATTGTTCCGCTTGAAGAAGTGGTTGTCTATAGGCATAAGTGGAGCGCGGCAGAAAAAAAGGAATTCCAACTACTTCAAAATAGAGTCTATAAAGTATATCCCATTGCCAAAATTGCCGCTGATCGATTAACAGTATTGAATAAGAATATGGACAAAATGAAAACCAATAGGGAGAAAAAGAAATACTTCAAAATAGTCGAAAATTATATGGAGAATGAGTTTACGGGGCAATTAAAAAAACTTTCAAGAAAGCAAGGCCAAATATTGGTCAAACTTATTCACCGCCAAACAGGTTATACTACTTTCGAATTGATTAAAGATTATAAAAGCGGTTGGAAAGCATTTTGGTCCAACAATACCGCCAAATTATTCGATATAAATCTCAAAACAAAATATGCGCCTTATGAAGTGAATGAAGATTTTTTAATAGAATCCATTCTCGACCAAGCCTTTGTCAGAGGCAGATTGGTCAATCAAAAATCTGCAAACCCTTTAGATATAGATGAACTATATGATTATTGGGAGAAAAAAGCCCAGTCACTTAAAAAATAACTTCCCTTTTTTAAATTTTAGCAGCACAACAATTACTATCATCAGGACGAGTTGTCCCGCTATCCGTTCTATCTTTTTAGTTTGTCATGCTGAGCCTGTCGCAGCACAAACTAAAAAGGATGACACTTCTATCGGGGCTAAATAGGTCTTTTTGCTTTCATCAGGAAAAAAGGCTGCTGTAGGTAGCCAATTTGTGTAGCCTCGAAAAAACGGTAATTCTAAACCCCGCGTTATCAATACATTAAAAAAAGGTTAAAAAAACCTCAAAAAACATTTGGATTTAGGGTGATTTAGTTTTTATATTTGCACCCCGCAAGAGAGGTTTGCCCTGAATTTATTTCAGGGATGTTCATTAGAAAAACTGATAAAACGAGCAAATTAGAATAAATTCAAAAATAATTTTAAAATTGCTTGTTGTTTAGGAAAGAATAGTTACTTTTGCACCCGCTTTGAGAATGAAGGCGAAGAACCTGAAACAAACTGAAACAAGTTCAGTTCAAGAGTTCAGGTTAAATATAGAATAATACGTTCATAGACATATTGAATTGACAGCCGTTCTAACAGTGATGTTAGAACAACAAAAGAGAGTAAGAGAATCGGAAGATTTGAATAAAGACTAG
Organism: Candidatus Nitrotoga sp. CP45; assembly: GCA_943329165.2. Lineage (GTDB taxonomy): Bacteria > Bacteroidota > Bacteroidia > Flavobacteriales > Flavobacteriaceae > Flavobacterium. Next base: position 6,043 of record CALQCV020000125.1, read on the forward strand.
CCTTTGTCTAAATTACGATGCAGAGCGCGAGCTCAGCATAACAATATACGATGAAGAGTTTGATCCTGGCTCAGGATGAACGCTAGCGGCAGGCTTAACACATGCAAGTCGAGGGGTATAGTAGCAATACTAGAGACCGGCGCACGGGTGCGTAACGCGTATGCAATCTACCTTTTACAGAGGGATAGC
>CALQCV020000126.1 GCA_943329165.2 Candidatus Nitrotoga sp. CP45
AAATCTTCGGTATATTTCAAAGCTGTTTGTAAAAACTCCACAGCTTTTTCGTGATTATCTCTTTTAGAATAAATATTGGCTTTTTGAATAAAAATTTCTTCGTTAGTAGGTTCGATAGCGTAAAGCTCGTTAAGTAACTTTTCAGCTTGGTCGAGTTTGTCATCGTAAACCAACATTTCTACCTGAACTAATTTTAATCCGGTAGATTTTGGGTGTTGTTCTAGTCCTAATTTTAAGGCTTTCTTGGCTAGAGTAGCTTTTCCCATATCAAGGTAATGCAGAATGATTTCCTCGAATTCCTCTGAGTCGAAAAATAAAACTTTGTTAGTTTTCAACATCGATTCAAATTTTGATAAGGATAAGTTGTAATCTTCTTCGTCGTGATCTAGTTGCATAACAGTAGGTGTTAAAATTAACCTAAATAAAATTAGGGAAACACGTTGCTTTTTTAGTGAGTTGCAATTATTATTGTAAACAATTTAATTAACAATTTAACAGTGTCAATATCAATAGCAAAATTCAAAATCAATTTTCATTTTGAATATCATTCATAGCCGCAATAATAATGGAGCAACCCTCTCTGATTTCATCTTCAGATATTGTTAACGGAGGAGTAATTCGGATTGCGCAACCTTCGAAAAGCAGCCAAAATAAGATCAAACCTTTTTCTTGACATTTAAAAATTACTTTATTGGTAATCTCTGAATCTTTTGTCATCGCCGCAAGCATCAAGCCTCTCCCGCGCACTTCTTCTATCAAAGGATGTACCAAAAGGGTTCGAAATAGCTTTTCTTTGGCTAATGATTGACTTGCGTAGTCTTTTTCCAAAATTTCTTCTAAAGTGGCCAAACAGGCTGCCGCAATGACAGGATGACCGCCAAAAGTGGTTATGTGTCCTAGCTTTGGATCATGGCTTAATAAATCCATGTGTTTTGAGTTAGCAACAAAACCGCCCACAGGCATCCCGCCAGCCATTCCTTTTCCTATTATAATTACGTCAGGAACGACATTGTAGTTTTCAAAACCGAACAGTTTTCCGGTGCGTCCAAATCCGGGTTGGATTTCGTCGAGAATAAGTAAGGCGCCAACTTCTTCACAACGTTTTTTGATTTTGGCTAAGAAATCATTTTGAGGTTCTATAAAACCAGCACCACCTTGAATACTTTCAAGAATGATTCCAGCAGTTTTGGTTGTTATTTTTTGAATGTCCTCTTCGTTATTAAACGTTATAAAATCTACATCGGGAATTAATGGACGAAAGATTTGTTTGCGCTCTTCAAAACCCATTACGCTCATTGAGCCCATAGTATTGCCATGATAAGCATTGCGACATGAAATCAATTGGCTTCTTCCGGTGACTCTTCGAACTAGTTTTAGTGCCCCTTCACAAGCTTCTGTTCCTGAATTGACTAAATAGACTTTGTTTAAACTCGGGGGTAAATTTGCTACCAATAATTTGCAATATTCAACAGCAGGATGTTGCGCATATTCGCCATACACCATCACATGTGAATATTTGTCCAATTGGTCTTTGATGGCTTGATTCACTCTTGTGTGTTGATGCCCCAAACTTGTCGCCGAAACTCCAGCGACAAAATCAAGGTATTTTTTGTCATTCGTATCGTATATATAGGAACCAACAGCATGCGAAACATCCATTCCCAAAGGATATGGCGAAGTTTGTGCTTGGTATTTTACAAAATCTTCTTTCATGTTTTTTAACCGCAAAGGGCGTTAAGTTTTACGCAAAGTTCAAAAAGTTATATTAAGTCTACTGATAACTGCGACTGATAACTATTTCATAATTGGTTTAGTTTCGCTCAGTGCAGTCTTAGGTTTCGGGTTATTTTTATCGTAGTCAAGCGTTTCTTTGCTTGGTGCTAACGGCAGATTATCTTTAGCCATTTCGGTCTTTTTATCCGCCTGAATTTTAGCATCGAGTTCATTTTCTTCTGGTGGAAAAATATCGTCTTTAGATTTTATTCGTTCATTGGCACGCCAAACAAAACCACGCAGTTTTCTTGCGTTTTCGGGTAAATCCTTGTCAGGATAAATATCGCCATCAGGGTTCTTATAGACGGTTAAGGTTTCAATTGTATTTTTGTCTAAAATCAAATTGATTTTGCTTCCAACACTTTTGTTAATTCCAATGAGTTCGTGTTTGTCATTTCGTAAATAATAAATAACTTCTGTATTTTTTATAATATCAACTTCGCTGAGTTTATTTTCCTTAAATTTTCCGTAAAGGTTTTGTCCTTTCACCTGATTATATCCAGTTCCAATAGTGTCTTTTGATATAATAAAAGCATTGTTTAGAACTTTAAGTGAGTCGAGTTTTTCAGTGTTATTATTTCCAATGAGATGCATAATTTCGCCGGTCATTTGGTTGTCGTAATTCCAAAGAATCGGTCTGCCAATCAGTTTTGTCAGTGCAATTTTTTGATTGGAATGTATAGAATCGCACTTACCACTCATATCTGTTTTATAAAAACGAACATTATTAAAAGCGCGTAAGATACGATCTCCGGTTTTTCCGGTAATCAACATTTTTTTCCCGTGCATATACATAGAATCTTTTTCTACCAATGAAATGGCAACGGCTCTTTTGGTAATCATCATCGAATCTCTTTCCGTTTTCAGATTTCTATAAATCTCTGCATAATGCCCTTTGATAAGCCCTTTATTTATTGAATCGGTAACCTTTACATTATTGGTTGCTGATGCATATTCTCGGTTGCGGTCATAGTACAAACTATCGCCTTCAATTCTCCGGTCTTTGTATTTGATGTAAGACTTCCGAAGAAAATAGGCAAAGTTCTTTTTAGTATCGTAAAACCCTTTTTCGGTATAGATGAAATTCTCCTTACTCGTTATGGTTGAAGGCCCAAATAAATAGGAGTGACCCGAGTTGGTATAATAATCCAAATGATTTGACTTTATAGTATATTTTGGATTGGTAATGGTTACCGCCGTTAGAAATTTAAACTTCTTTTCATTGGCAAAATACCTTCCTGATTTGCTTTTTAAGGTATTTTCTTTATTAGTAATCGTTCCGAAAGTGTTGTAAAAAGCTTCCTGCGTATTTCTGTTAAAGTTTATGGTATCGGTGACCAATGTCGATTCGGGTGAACGCATTACGACACTTCCTGTGGCGAAGGCTTTTTTAAGTTCACCATTGTATTCGGCGTATTTGCTGTTGAGGAAAAGTGTGTCGCCTTGCACCATTTGTACATCCCCAAAAGCCTTTAGATAGTTTTCTTTTTGGAAAAAATAGGCTTTGTTACAAGTAAAAACGACACCTTCGTGATTTACTCTAACATTTCCCTGAAGCAAAGCTGCATCTGGAAACAGTGTTTCATCGACATCAAAATGATCGGCATGTTCAACAACTATTTTGGAAGATTTCTGCGCATTAGTTGAGGTTAAGGTAAAGAGCAATAATCCTATATAATAAAGTAACTTTTTCAATGAAAATATTTTTGCATCAAATTTAGGAAATTAGAAACAATGAAAATGCTTATTAAGAATTATTTATGTTACTTATCTTTCTATATTTGTAGTTATGACTTATTGAACTTATTTTAAGTCAGAAGTAAGTATGAAAACAAGTTTAACATTTGCTGTAGTAATAAGTTGTGTTATAGCTAACACCACTATTGCTCAAAAAAAGACCACTATGACTGCCAAACCCAAAGTGATTAATGCGCATAAAAAAGATGTAGTCTATCAAGTTTTTACCCGCTTGTTCGGAAACAAAAATACCACCAACAAACCTTGGGGAACGATTGAAGAAAACGGCGTTGGGAAATTCAATGATTTTACCGATAAAGCCTTGCAGGAAATAAAAAAACTGGGAGTGACTTATATTTGGTATACCGGAGTTCCGCATCATGATGTGATTAGAGATTATACTAAATATGGTATTTCAAACGATGATCCCGATGTGGTAAAAGGTCGCGCTGGTTCGCCTTATGCGGTGAAAGATTATTATAATGTAAATCCTGATTTGGCTATTAATCCCGCCAAAAGGTCAGAAGAATTTGAAGCATTAATTGCACGAACGCACAAAAACGGACTAAAAGTCATTATCGACATTGTACCAAATCACATTGCCAGAAATTATCATAGTCTTAGCAATCCAAAAGGCGTTACCAACTTTGGCGCAGAAGATAATACTTCGGTGGAATATGATAGAAATAACAACTTTTATTATATTCCCGGTAAAGCATTTGAAGTGCCAACTTCGCCAACATACAAACCTTTAAATGGTGAGCAATATACTTTGAGTGATGGTAAATTTACCGAGTTTCCGGCAAAATGGACAGGCAACGGTTCTCGTGAAGCAAAGCCGGATATCAACGATTGGTATGAAACCGTAAAAGTAAATTATGGTATCAAACCCGATGGTTCAAAAGATTTTCCGGAATTGCCTGAAGGATTTGACAAAAAAGACTGCAAAGCGCATTACGAATTTTGGAAAGACAAAGACGTGCCAAGTTCATGGAAAAAATTTCTTGATATTGCTTTGTATTGGACAGCAAAAGGGGTAGATGGTTTCCGTTATGATATGGCCGAAATGGTGCCTTATGAGTTTTGGAGTTATATGAATTCTGCTATCAAGATGAAGAATCCTAAAGCATTTTTATTGGCTGAGGTCTATAATCCGAAAGAATACAGAAACTATATTAATCTAGGTAAAATGGATTATTTGTATGATAAAGTAGAAACGTATGATCATTTAAAGGCTGTCATACAAGGAAAAACAATGCCGGATGGATTATCAGATATTCAAAACAACATGACTGATATTGAGCACCATATGCTGCATTTTTTGGATAACCACGATGAGCAGCGTTTGGCAAGCCCCGAATTTGCTGGAACTCCTGAAAAAGGAAAGCCGATGATGGTCGTTTCGGCAACTATTAGTTCTTCACCAACAATGATTTATTTTGGACAAGAAGTAGGTGAGGCCGGAAAAGAAAATGGTGGTTTTGGAACCCATTCCCGTACTTCCATTTTTGATTATGTTGGGGTTCCGCATCACCAACGTTGGATGAATGGAGGTAAGTTTGATGGTGGACTATTGTCAAAAAGTGAGAAGGATTTAAGAGATTTTTACAAACGCTTACTCAACTTCACACTTAAAAGCGATGCCCTGATGGGAAAATTCAAAGAAATACAAACGATTAACAGAAATGAAACCGAAGGCTATGACCCGGGAATTTACTCCTATGCGCGTTGGACCCCGAAAGAAAAACTGATTGTAGTAGCGAATTTCTCTTGGGTAACCACTAGTGATTTTAAGTTAATAGTTCCAGAAGAAGTTATCAAGGCCTGGGATTTAAAAGACGGTTTGTACCCGGTAAAAGACCAACTCTACGGAAGCGCCTCTCAGTTAAAAGTAACCGACGGAAAAGGAACAATACAGCTGAGTGTGAAGCCTAGTGAGAGTTTTATATTTAAGTTGTAGATTTTAGATTTAATGTACAAAGAAACGCTTTCAGAAATGAAAGCGTTTTAATTAATATTTTGATTAGTAACCTAGTAAAAACTGTGAATCTTACAATTAAATAATTTAATAGTAAAACATTTTGGTTGATGATAAGGATAACTTTGAGGTTCACAGATTTAGGTCTAATTAAAACACAATTATTATGAGAGTACCAAAATTTTTACTGGCTGCATTAGTAGGTATTGCATTCAGTTCGGCACAGGCACAAGTTAAAGCAACAGTAAGATTACCGGATTGGGGCGTCGCTGGTCAGGACAACGCAACGTATTATTATATTCCCGCTACCGAAACGTATTACGACGTCAGAAAAGGAGAGTATGTTTACCAACAGGAGGGCAAGTGGGTAAGAACATCTACATTGCCAGCAGCTTATAAAGATTATGATCTTTACAGTGGATACAAAGTGGTACTCACAGACCAGAATGAACCTTTTGCCGATTATGACAATATTAGAGTCAAATATGCAAAAGACTATAAGGGAGAAGCACAAAAAAACTATAAGGTGAAAAAGAACAGAAACGGTCAAGTGAAAATCAAAGAAGTTTTCGGAATTTTCAAAGCGTATACGACACGTGTTGGTTCAGGACCATTTCCTACTGAAGATTTTGACGAGGCAGGAGATGTGATGGCAAGTGTTGGTAATGAATTTGGCTCGGTTACCGGAAGAAAAAGACGTTG
>CALQCV020000127.1 GCA_943329165.2 Candidatus Nitrotoga sp. CP45
GATGAAACCTGAATTATTTTTCCGTTATGATATTTATTCCCTGTGAGCGCAAAATTAAAAATATAATCCGCCATTTCCTCGGCAGAAATTGGTGCTTCGTAACCCGGAAAAGCTTCCTGCAACATTTCTGTATTTACAGCACCAATTGCTAAAACGTTGAAAGCTATTCCTTGTTCTTTGTATTCTTCGGCGAGTAATTCCGATAAGGTAATTAATGCGCCTTTGCTGGAACTGTAAGCAGAAAGCCCTGCGAACTTCATACTTCCTTGAATTCCGCCCATTGAACTTATAGAAACTACATGACTTCCTTTTTGCAAATATGGCAAGCAAATTCGAGTTAGATTGGCGACGCCAAAAACATTGACTTTATATACATTTTCAAAATCTTGCTGCGTAGTTTGTGCAAATGGTTTGTTGACCAAACTTCCGGCATTGTGGATAATGATATCTACTGTTACCCACGTGTGAGAAAGGAATGTTTCGACGGCAAGCAACTCTTCTTCTTTTCCTAAATCTACAGCAAGGCAAGTTATGTTTTCGTTTTCAATTAAAACTTGAGGTATTTTTCTAGAAATAGCTAGAACATGATGTCCTCTTTTGGCAAATTGCAATGCTAGCTCATAGCCAATTCCTCTGGATGTTCCTGTGATGATGATATTCTTCTTCATTATTTTTTTTAATGTCGTAAAGATACTAAAAGTAAAGAAATGAAATTAGTAGTTTTGCTAGTGAAACTTTTTTCAGGACAAGACATATATTTAAAAAACCCTTTTAAAATCGAAAGGGTTTACTGAATAGTATTTTAAAATTTCAAAAATAGGATAACCAAAATTTGAAAAAAATAGTTAAGAAACCAAACCCCTTGAAATTACAATTCTTTGAATTTCTGAAGTCCCTTCATAAATTTGAGTAATTTTAGAATCTCGCATCATACGCTCTACGTGGTACTCGGCAACATAACCGTTTCCGCCATGAATTTGAACCGCCTCATTGGCTACCTCCAAAGCAATTTCAGAAGCATATAGTTTTGCCATTGAACCCGAATGTGCAATGTCTTTTCCTTCATCTTTTTCACAAGCCGCTTTCATAATCAAAAGTTTTGCCGCTGTGATTTTCACATACATATCAGCTAATTTAAAGGCAATGGCTTGGTGTTTGAAAATCTCTTTGCCAAAAGCTTTTCTCTCATGGGAATATTTTAAAGCCAATTCGTAAGCTCCAGTTGCAATTCCCAATGCTTGAGAAGCTATACCAATTCTTCCTCCGTTTAATACATTCATTGCGAAATTAAAACCGAAACCATCAGCACCAATTCGATTTTCTTTAGGAACTTTTACGTCACTAAACATAAGCGAATGTGTATCGCTTCCGCGGATTCCCATTTTCTTTTCTTTTGGCCCAATTTCGAAACCAGCCCAACCTTTTTCAACGATAAAAGCATTGATTCCTTTGTGTCCTTTTTCTACATCGGTTTGTGCAATCACCAAATAGGTCGAAGCTGTTCCACCATTGGTAATCCAATTTTTGGTTCCGTTTAACAAATAATATTCGCCCATATCTTTGGCAGTTGTTTTTTGCGAACTTGCATCACTTCCAGCTTCTGGTTCTGATAAGCAAAATGCTCCGATAACGTCACCTTTTGCCAAAGGCACTAAATATTTCATTTTTTGTTCTTCTGAACAATATTTTTCCATTCCCGCACAAACCAAAGAATTGTTCACCGACATGATAACCGCTGCCGAAGCATCCACCTTAGCAATTTCGGTTATGGCCAAAACATAAGAAACACTATCTAATCCTGCTCCACCATATTTTGGATTGACCATCATTCCAAAAAACCCTAATTCCGCCATCATTTTCACTTGCTCTGCTGGGAACTTGGAATGCTCGTCTCTTTCAATTACGCCAGGTAATAATTCCGCTACAGCGAAATCTCTCGCTGCTTGTTGAATCATCAACTGTTCTTCGTTCAAATTAAAATCCATAGTTGTGAAGGTTTTTGTTTGTTGTTTCTTTAATTTTGGTGAACAAAAGTAGACTATAAAACTTAAAATTTCAAACGTTTTCGTAAATTTAGCCAATGTTTAAAAAATCCTATAATGTTATCGGAGTAATGTCCGGAACTTCGCTAGACGGTATCGATTTGGCGCACATTCATTTTTCGATAGTTGATGATAAATGGAGCTTCGAAATTCTTGAAACCGAAACGGTTTCTTATAACAAGGATTGCTTAGAAAAACTAAAAACTGCCGTTGATTTTTCAGCAGCCAAATTGCAACAGCTCAATGAAGATTATACCGTACTATTAGCAAATGTCATCACAACCTTTATTGAAAAACATGATTTGAAAAACCTTGATGCGGTATGCTCTCATGGGCACACAATACTGCATCAGCCTCAAAACGGATTTACACTTCAAATTGGAAATCTTCCTAAAATAGCCAAGCTTATTAATCAAACTGTTGTTTGTGATTTTAGAGTGCAAGATGTATTGCTAGGAGGTCAAGGCGCGCCTTTGGTTCCGATTGGAGATCGGATTCTATTTTCAGAATATGATTTCTGCTTGAATTTGGGTGGCTTTTCAAATGTGTCGTTTGAACAAAATGGGAATAGAATCGCTTTTGACATTTCTCCGGTAAATACCGTTCTCAATTTTTATGCAAATCAACTCGGATTGGATTATGATGATAAGGGGCAAATTGCGGGTTCAGGAAAACTCAATACCAATTTAATGACTGAATTGAATGCATTGAATTATTACAAAAAACCGTTTCCAAAATCACTCGGAGTTGAATTTGTAAAAACGACTGTATTACCATTGATAGAACGATACACTATTCCAATTGAAGATAAGATGCGGACATTTATCGAGCATATTTCCTTTCAGACTGCTGTAGCTTTAGACTGCTTTGAAACTCGCAATGAAAAACGGAAACTATTAACAACCGGCGGCGGAACCCATAATGATTTTTTGATGGAACGAATGCAGTTTCATTTACCTCAACTTGAAATAATTGTACCCGATAAAAAAACTATTGAGTTCAAGGAAGCATTGATTTTTGCCTTGCTTGGCGTTTTAAAACTCCGAAATGAAATCAATGTTTTGAGTAGCGTGACTGGTGCGAAAAATGATCATGCCTCTGGTGTCATTTTGAAGGCACTTTAAATATCTGCTTTATAGATAAAGATAAGACTCAAAGAGTAATGATTTAATTTCCAAAAACCAAATAGAGTATTAATAACAAATGTAGCAGTAAGCAAACTGGATATAATGTCCTAAAATGCCATTGTTCGCTTCTCCAAAAAACAACAAACAACAAAGGCACAACTGCTAACATAGCCATCATGGGTAACCAAAGTATTTCGAAAAAAGCGCCAACAACTTTATATTCATATACATTAACTGTATTGGCAAAAAACCAAAACAGAGCAACTAAAAATGTCGATGCAAACATTAAAATTCCTCTTTTTCTAATAGTAACAGGTGTGTTTTTGTCCATGATTTCAACAATTTTACAGAAGTGAAGATACAAAAAAGAGTCATTTATTTAATGCTTTCACTAGATCTCTTATTACAATCCATAGTAAATAAATGCTAAATCAAAATATCAAATTCACAATTTTGAATTCCTATATTTGCACCACAAATAAGCTAACAACAGAATGAAAGAATTATTAAAAAAATTCGAAGATAAAACTCCCGAAATAGTATTCAACTGGAAAGATTCCGAGACCGAGGCCGAAGGTTGGACCGTAATTAATTCCCTTCGTGGCGGTGCTGCCGGTGGTGGAACCCGAATGAGAAAAGGACTAGATATGAATGAAGTGCTTTCTTTGGCAAAGACAATGGAAGTTAAATTTTCTGTATCAGGCCCGGCTATTGGTGGTGCAAAATCGGGCATCAATTTCGACCCAAATGATCCGCGCAAAAAAGGCGTTTTACAACGTTGGTACAAAGCAGTTTCTCCTTTATTAAAAAGCTACTACGGAACTGGTGGTGATTTAAACGTTGATGAAATCCATGAAGTAATTCCGTTTACTGAAGAATGTGGTGTATGGCATCCACAAGAAGGTGTTTTTAATGGACATTTCAAACCTACCGAAGCTGATAAAATCAACCGTATCGGTCAATTGCGTCAAGGTGTCATCAAAGTAATTGAAAACCCAAAATTCTCTCCGGATGTATTACGAAAATACACTATTGCCGATATGATTACGGGTTATGGTGTTGCCGAAGCTGTTCGCCATTATTATAAAATTTATGGAGGCGATGTTAATGGTAAAAAAGCCATCGTACAAGGTTTTGGAAATGTTGGCTCAGCGGCTGCTTTTTATCTTGCCGAAATGGGCGCAAAAATTGTGGGTATCATCGATCGTGATGGTGGAATCATAAACGAAGAAGGGTACACATTTGAAGAAATAAAAAAATTGTTTTTAAACAAAGATGGTAACAAATTGGTGGCCCAAAACATGATACCATTTGAAGAAATCAATCAAAAAATATGGACATTAGGAGCTGATATTTTTGCTCCTTGTGCAGCGTCAAGATTGGTAACCAAAGACCAAATTGATAACTTAATTAATCATGGTGTCGAAGTTATTTCCTGCGGTGCCAATGTGCCTTTTGCCGACAAAGAAATTTTCTTTGGAAGTATCATGGAAGAAACCGACAGCAAAGTAAGTTTGATTCCCGACTTTATTTCGAACTGCGGTATGGCTAGAGTATTTGCTTACTTTATGGAAGCAAAAGTACAGATGACTGATGAAGCTATCTTCTACGACATTTCGGAAACTATTAAAACGGCATTAGAAAAGGCGCACAATTTGCATGCAGACAAAAAAAATATCAGCGCCACTGCTTTTGAAATCGCCCTGAAACAATTAGTGTAATAAAAAATATCTGTTGCAATTACACAATAATTTGTATTTTTAAGCGTTATATTCAGTAACGAACAAAACAAAAGCTATGAGTTTTCAACTAACAGAAGATGACAAAAAATCGTTAGCCATTACAACTGTAGTGTATGCTTTGTTAATCCTGCTACTTTTCCTATTGCGTTTTTGGCCTCCTGCTGACATGAAAATCATGGGCGGTGGTGGCGGTGGCGGTATCGAAATGAACTTTGGCGATAGCGATTTTGGTATGGGAGACAACTATAAAAGTGAAGTCCTAAATGTAAAAGACCAGGTAAAAGCGGCAACAGTAGCAACACCTGACGAAGACGTTATTTCGGATGATAATGCTGATGACGAAGTTGTAGTGCCTAAAAAAGATAACATTAAAGTAAAACCCGTTCCTGTCAAAAAAGATGTAAAACCAGACATTGTAAAACCGAAGGTTTCTAAAAATGCTGATGATGCTTTATCTAGTATTCTTGGTAATAAAGGTGGTGATGGAAATGATAGCAAAAGCGGAAATAAAGGAAGTGCTAACGGAAATCTAGACTCAAACGGTTATTATGGAAACGGAAGTGGAACAGGTTCAGGTAGCGGAAATGGTTCGGGTAACGGAACAGGAAATGGTTCGGGCTCAGGTTCAGGATCTGGCAGCGGAAATGGTGGCGGAAACGGAAGTGGCTCAGGTTATTCATTGGGCAACCGAAAAGCATTAAGTAAACCTCAACCAGATTATACTTGTCAAGAACAAGGCAGGGTTGCGGTTCAAGTGTCGGTAGATAGAAACGGCAACACCATTAGTGTTACAGCGGGAGTTCAAGGAACAACTAACACCGCAAAATGTTTGCTTGACCAAGCCAAAATCGCTGCGATGAATACCAAATGGCAACCTGATAGCAATGCGCCTGAAAAGCAAGTTGGAAAGATAATCTATACTTTCAGTTTGAACTAAACATAAAGGCAACCAAACTTTTATTCACGTCATTAAAAAGTGTTTCATAAGCTACAGGTAAATAATCTTTATATTTTTTTAAGGAATCATCGTAAATTGTCACAATAAAATCGGTCAATTCGTCTTTGGAAAATTTAAATCCTGTTTCTTGCGTAAAAGTTGATGCCGTTACAACTGCAACCAACAGTAGAGCTTTTAGTTTAATGTGCCGTACTATTTTATTTTTTGAATTTTATTTCGGACTCGTCGCAATGACAAACTTCAATTTATTCTTTACTCCTATTTGCAATACATCTACCAAGTCTTGTA
>CALQCV020000128.1 GCA_943329165.2 Candidatus Nitrotoga sp. CP45
CTTATAGGTGAATTCGCCTTTTTCTACTTGCGAAATAACAGCTAATTTAAAGCCCAAATTATAATCACGTTGACTACGCTTTTCTGGTCTATTTTCTGATTTATTCATAATAAGTCGATTTTGTGTCAACTTATTTCAGGACGGGACAATAACAACAAAAAAGACCGCTATTGCTAACGGTCTTTTTAGTATCTATTAAATTTCAATTATTGAAACCTTTTAACAAAACAAATATACCTTTAAACTTAAAATTTTAGCTTTTAAACGATTATTCTTGCCTTTCATAGAAAAAATTAGGTTGGCTAGTAATATGTATCTAATTTCAATAAATAATTCTACTAAAATTATTTATATGAAAACAAATTCCCAAACAAAACTTCCAAAATTTCAATCTAAACAATTGATTGAACAAGCTAGTATTTACAAATCAACAAATATTTTGAAATTTATTTTTGCATTGCTATTTGTAATTACTGTAAATCAAATTTCTTATTCACAAACTAACTTAACGCCAGATGTATGCAGTCAATGGGAATCATTTGGTCAAAGTGGAAACAATGCTCTGCTTTCTTTGAGAACTTGTCAAGAAACAGATAACAATACTGCTTATTTTGAGATCAAAAATGATTCAAACTATGATGTAAGACTAAGATACGTTATAAATTTCAACAATGGGCGAACCATTACCGGAAATGCTGCTATACAATTAGATGATAAAAAACGTATTAGTTCAAAACAATTTATTGATTCCATTGGAAGTGGAATTCAATCCTGGGAATTCAATAATATTATATTTAATGGGCAACCATAACATGGTATTATCAACACAATTGAAACAAAAAATTTAACATAAAAAATAGTTTTATGAAATCAAAAATTACCTTTTTATTATTAGCATTCTTTATGCTTGTTGGTAATACTTATTCGCAAAATCCACTTAAAAATTTTGCCGCAGGATCTTATATTGTTGATATGGGTCAAAACTCAACTATCAATTTAGGCTTAAAACCTTATGGGTTTGTATATGCCTTAATTAAAAATAATAATGTACCAGTCTACTGGTCAATAAATTCGGCTAAAGTTAAAGATGGAATTGATTTTATATTACCTGCTAATTCAGGTGGTAAAAGTTATAAAGGAGGTACCTTTATTATTTCAGCTGAAGATGCTTTGAGTCCAACTATAACAGCTTTAATTAGTACTTGGAGAACCAATGGCGCCGTGATCGACGGCCCTATTCCAAACGCCTTTTCAGCTCCGGTTTATACTAAACTTACAAGTTGGCCAAGAGGATTATTAGACACTGATAATGGAGCATTAATTGTTCCTTATTATGCTAATGCCGGAGTGCCTTCTAGCTCTTATGTTACCCAAGCAAACCCAACACAACTTACAAATTGTGGGGATGTATACATTTTACCTCATGCTGATCCTCAAGATTGGTCTTCAACATATGTAACAGCTTTAAGAAACTATATAAATAATGGAGGTTCATTATGGGTAGGGTGTCATGCAGTAAGTGCCTTAGATATGGTCTCGCCAAATCCATTTAATTTCCTTACAACAACAGGGCTTGTTCCTTTTGGTGACCACAATAAACCTACATTATTAGGAACCTACAATCCTGCTGCTGCTGCAGATCCTATTATGCAATTTATGGGAACTGTTGATGCATCTATGCAAAATGGTTCAGAAAGAATATATCTTCCAAAAGTTGGTTCTACTTGGTTATCTAATACAAGAGTCGCTGTTTATCAAAACAACTATACTGATGCAACAACTAACCAAACATATACTTTTCCTTCAAATGCTGCAGCTATTATAGCTTATGGCCCTGCTTATGGAGACCCAACAAAAGGTACTATCATGTATGAAGCAGCTCATTCATATGATGGAAATGGAACCATACAATCTCAGATTGCAACTCAAAGAGCTTATTTTAACTTTTTACTAGCATCTGGTGCTCAAAAACAAATGACAATTACATTTGCAGGTAATTTTCCAACGTTAATAACTCCAGGACAATCTTATACTTTAAATGCATCGGTAACAGGAAATATTGGCGCCGTGACTTATGAGTGGTCAGTTGAAGGGGGTGGAACATTTTCTAGTATAACTACAGTTCCAACTACTTATACCGCCCCTGCTACTTATGGTAATAAAATAATAAAATTAAAAGTTACGGATTCCTGTGGAAGAGTTAATTTTATTACTACTTTTTTAGAAACTTTACCTCCACCAAACACTTCATGTAATTCTAAAGACCTAGAAGTCGTTGAAACAAAATTAACTGGTGGTGATATTTGTAACTCATGTACTCCTGGAGCTCCATTAACCAGAACATTGACTATGTCAGTAAATAATACTACTGGTTCAGTAAGAACATCTTTTGCTTTTTGGGGATTGCTTAGCATATATGATGGAATTACTGGTGCTTTGATATCATCAATAGTAAGGACAGGTTGTGGTGGACCATTACCTCCTAATTCAATAAGTTCATTAGATTTTGGTGTAGTGAATTACAATTGTGGTCAAGTAATTAAAATTTCAGATGTTTTTTTAGCTTGGACTTCTTCTAGCCCTAATGAAACATGTCCTTTAGACTCAAATAACATTTCTCCAAAATGCGGTAGAATTCCAACATTAACAGTAAACACAGGTGTTAATGGTGAATTTGTTTTAACTGATTCTCAATGTAGTTCTGCAACGGGCGCAATTGATTTAACTACTACTGGAGGAACAGCTCCGTTTACTTATTTATGGACTGCTTCTGCTGGTGGTGTAATTCCTTCAGGACAATCAACAAATCAAGATTTAACAGGATTACTCCCTGGAACGTATACTGTTGTCATTAAAGATGTCAACAATTGTACAATTACTAAAACAAGAACAATCGGAACAACAACTGCTCTAGTTGCAACATTTGCAGATACTAGCAATATTACAGTAGCATGTGGAGCTGTAACAACAAGTTCTTTAAGCTATACCAATAGTAGTAATGGAGGATGTTTGATTAGTGGTTCCGTTACTTCAACATTAAGTTCACAATCTCCAGCTGGCGCTTGTGGTGGAACAGTTACTGAAAGTTGGACATTCACTGACACATATGGTAGAACTATAACAAATTCAAGAACCATTACTGTAAGTCCTGCTGAGTTGCCTACTATGACTGCGCCTGCAAATATTACTGTAGCTTGTGGCGGATTGCCTTCCCCAAGTACAATCGCTTTTTCTAATGGATTAATTGGTGGTTGTTTAATCAGTGGAACTTCTAATACTTCTACTTTTTCTACAACACCTAATTCTTGTGGAGGTACTGTAACTGAAACATGGACAGCAACAGACTCCTGTGGTAGAGCATTGGCTTCAGTATCAAGAACTATTACTGTTAGTCCAGCGGCTTTACCAACCATGACAGCCCCTGATGATATTACTGTAACATGTGGTGGGTTGCCTTCCCCAAGTACAATCGCTTTTTCTAATGGATTAAGTGGTGATTGTTTAATCAGTGGAACTTCTAATACTTCTACTTTAACAACTACAACTCCAGGTTACTGTAATGGAAAAGTTACTGAAACATGGACCGCAACAGACACTTGTGGAAGACTTCTTGCTTCTGTATCTAGAACTATTACAATAGATGATGCTACAGCGCCAACCTTTTCAGCTTTACCAGCAGCAAGTTCAATAAGTTATAGTTCAACACCATCTTTCCAACAAGCTGTAGCGACTGACACATGTAGTTCAGTGACTTTAACGTTTAATGATGTTGCTACTACACCAAATTGTAATGGTTCATATTCTATCACAAGAACTTGGACAGCGAAAGACATCTGCAATAATACTAGTACAGCATCACAAACAATTAATATTAGTGCGGCAGTATTTGTAGCTACTAATGATTCTGGAAGTTCAATTAATGGTTATGTAGGTGGAACTTCATTTACTAATGTTTTGGGTAATGATACTTTAGACGGAAATCCAATAACCAGTTCTCAAGTAACTACGACTTTTGTTTCTTCAACTAATCCTGGAGTAACATTATCTGGGACTAATGTTGTTGTAGCTCCAGGAACTCCAGCTGGATATTATACTTTAACATATAAAATTTGTGGAGTTTCTGCAACTTGTAGCTGCGCTACTGGAGTTGTAACTGTTCCTGTTACTGCAACTCTTATTGATGCCGTAAATGATACTGCTTCGCCTATCAACGGTTATGTTGGTGGAACGGCATTTACTAATGTACTGGCTAATGATACCCTTAACGGTGCTGCTGTGATTCCGACTCAAGTAATCACAACTTTTGTATCTGCAACTAATGCAGGGATTACTCTTTCTGGTACTGATGTACTTGTTGCTCCAGGAACGCCTGCTGGTCCTTACTCTTTAACTTACAGTATCTGTGAAGTTTTAAATCCATCTAATTGTGATCAAGCTACGGTTTCTATTATAGTAACGGCTCCAGTAATTGATGCCGTAAATGATAACTACAATGTTGATTGTGCTAATATTGGAATTATTGGCAATGTTCTTTCAAATGATTCATTAAACAACATCAATGTTACTATTGCACAAGTTAATTTTTCAATCGAAAATGGATCTTATCCAAATTTAAATATTGATGCTAATGGAAATGTTTCATTGACTAGTATTGGACATTGTGGTGATTTTACTTTCACTTATCAAATCTGTGAGAAATTAAACCCTGATAATTGTGATACTGCAACTGTAACCATTGCAATTATTGATAATACGCCTCCAACTTTCACTGTACCAGGAAATATTACCTTAAATACAGATGCAAATTGTTCAGTTAATCTTAATCCTTCTACTACTGGAAACCCAACAAATATTAGTGATAATTGTGATGCAAATCCAACAGTAACTTATGATGATAAAGACTGTTACGGAAATTTCAATGAAAGATCTGTAAATGCTGGTAATGGAAACTACTTCAATTTCAATATTACCGGGTTTGATAATTTAACAGCAAAAGATATAGAAAAAGTTGCTTTGGAATTTGATACAAATCAAGGAAAAGGCAGAGTTCAATTTACTTTGGTTTCACCAAATGGACAAGGTGTTGTATTAGTTGGTCCATACTGTAATGGTGGAGATTGTGATACTAACAATACGACTGAGCTATACAAACCTGTATTTTACCCAAGTGCTTCAGGGTACCCACAATGGAACAATAGTAATGTAATTCCGACCAGTATTTCTGTTAACATGACTCCAAACGGGAATCTTTCAGAAGCAAATACAATTGCAGGATTAAATTCTTATGTTTCAAGTTTTGAAGATTTAACTGGGCCAATGAATGGACCTTGGTTTATTTATGCACAAAAAATTGGAAATGAATTGGGTGCTATTCGCTTTAAAAGTGTTTGTTTAACTCCAGCCGGTTTATGTCCAAAAAATAGAATTGTTACCAGAACATGGACAGTAACTGATGCTTGTGGGAATAGTACCAATGGATCACAAACTATAACAATTCAAGACCTAACTGCTCCTACTTGGTCTGCGCCAACTAGTTCTTTAGACACCACTGTTGAATGTATTGACGATGCTGCATTGGCTGCTGCACAAGCACTAGCTCCAGTAGCTACCGATAACTGTATAGGAACTATAACTTATATAAAAACATCTGGTTCATTTGTACCATCGCAAGAATGTTCAAATGCTGGTACTTATACTAATACTTGGACGGTAACGGATGCTTGTGGAAATACTTCTGAAGTATTTACTCAAGTAATCACTGTTCAAGATACTACTGCACCAACTTGGTCAACCACTGCTGCTTCTCTTAATGCAACTATCGAATGTAGTGATGCAACAGCTATTGCTGCGGCTCAAGCACAATTCCCTGTAGCTGCGGACAACTGTGATAGCGATGTGACTAACATTGTTAAAAATGCCGGTCGATTCGTAGCTTCTGAAGAATGTCCTAACGCTGGAACTTATACTAATACTTGGACGGTAACGGATGCTTGTGGAAATACTTCTGAAGTATTTACTCAAGTAATCACTGTTCAAGATACTACTGCACCAACTTGGTCAAC
>CALQCV020000129.1 GCA_943329165.2 Candidatus Nitrotoga sp. CP45
AGTTTCCCAAGTTGCTGTTGTACTAGTTGGAGGGTAATAAAGGGGTTGAGATTTAATAACATTAGGAAGTAAAAATAATACAAGGCATAGTATAAGTAGTAACTTTTTCATAGTTGTCATTTTTTAATTTTCACTAAGACCAAATAATACCAAGAAGGTTTATTTAAAGTAATAAAATAAAAATAGTGGCATTAAATAATTTTATTTAATCGATTATAAACAAATTTAAAATAAATTAGCTAAATAAATATAATAATTCATAAAGGAATGGCTAATTTAAATAAAGGGGATAAGAAACTGCTAAATGCTTGGGCTTTTTACGATTGGGCGAACTCTGTTTACAGTTTGGTTATTGCTTCGGCAGTTTTCCCTATTTTTTATAATGCTTTGTTCACAAAAGACAATCCATATATTGTAATTTTTGGGCATAATTTTAAAAACTCTGCGCTAATAAGTTTTGTTACAGCGGCGGCTTTTTTGTGTGTTGCTATTTTTTCACCTTTACTATCAGGAATTGCTGATTATATCGGGAATAAAAAAATATTCATGCGGATTTTCAATTATATTGGTGCTTTATCATGTATTGGATTGTATTTTTTTGATCTAAATAATATTTTACTTGGATTGACTTGCTATTTCTTTGGATTGATTGGTTTTTGGGGAAGTTTGGTTTTTTACAATTCCTATTTGCCCGATATAGCATTCCCTGAGCAACAAGATAAAATTAGTGCAAAAGGTTATTCTATGGGCTATATAGGCGGTGTTTTTTTATTAATCATAAATTTAGCTATGATAATGAAACCTGATTTTTTTCATATTTCAGGAACTGCTGGTGAAGCTTCTATGAAAGCAATGCGTTATTCATTTGTAATGGTTGGTATTTGGTGGATTGTCTTTAGTAAATACACCTATTTTTATTTACCTAAAGGAAATTCAAATAAACAAAAGGTAAGCGTATCTGTTATTTTTAAAGGTTTTAGAGAATTAAAAAAGGTATGGAAACAACTGCAAACTGAAATTCCTTTAAAAAGGTATCTATTAAGTTTTTTTGTATTTAGCATGGCTGTGCAAACAGTAATGTTAGTAGCAACCTATTTTGGGGCACAAGAAATTCAATGGAGCAGCCCTGAAGAAAGCCAAATCGGATTAATAACCTGTATTCTTTTAATCCAATTGATTGCTATTTTGGGAGCATTTTTAACATCAAGAGCTTCCGCTAAATTTGGAAATATAAATGTGTTGATTTTTTTAAATGCTTTTTGGCTTTCACTTTGTTTTTTTGCTTATTTAATTACAACACCGAATGACTTTTACATTATGGCTTCTTTAGTTGGATTAGTAATGGGCGGAATTCAATCTTTAGGAAGGTCAACCTATTCTAAGTTTTTACCCAAAACTGAAGACACCACTTCTTTTTTCAGTTTCTACGATGTTTCCGAAAAAGTCGGAATTGTTATTGGAATGATGGTTTATGGATTGATTGACCAGATTACGGGAAGCCCAAGATTTGCAATCGTATTTTTGGGCGTGTTTTTCTTAATCGGATTGTTATTATTGTTGAGAATTCCAAAAAATGTATTGAGATAAATTCAAGAAAAATTAAATTTGGTCTTTATTTATAAAACGACTATGAAAAATATAAAATTAATTGCAGGTCTATTTTTGATTTTAACCTCTTTTACTTTCACTTCATGTGATATTGAACCAATTGACAGTGCAATTGATTTAGATGATTTTAACCCCGTTACTTCTGTTTCCGGGAGCTATTTAATGACCGCATTCAATACTTCAATTCCAACAGATTTGAATAATGATGGAATCCCTTCTGCAAATCAAATGAATGAAACAACTTGTTTTGATGGCAGTATATTAGTTTTAAATCAAGATAATACTTTTGTAATTTCATCAAAAGGGATTGATATCGTCACGGATGGAGTAAATCAATCTTTGAGTTGTTTTATGGATCCTAATATTATGGGAACATGGATATTAAGTGGGAATACTTTAACAATTCAATATACCGAGGGAGGTTCACAATATTCGGAACAATTTATAGCTACCGGAAATACTTTGGTATACACATTGAATAATACTGAAATAGTAGGTACAAGCAGTACCAACGTGCCGGTAAATTTGACTTCAGACATTTCAATCATTTATACAAAAGGATAAGTTATATACTCGGTTCCACTATGTCGACTGATTTTTTTGTGGCATAATACTTGACTAAATCGTACACCAATCGATAATATCTTCTTATATATCGATTTTAACCAAATTCACCTGTAGTATGTCGATTTTAATTTAATACTTGAAAAAGATGTCCTACATTTGTTTAGCATTGCATAATTTCTAATGTCATTTTGACTTAAATACACACCATGTCAAACCGTAATATCATATCTTTTGACAATATGTCACTACAAGAATTCGATACCGAAACCGATTTAATTCCACTTTTAACACCCGAAGACGAAGAAGAAATGAATAACGAAGAATTACCTAATTCTTTGCCGATTTTACCCTTGCGTAATACTGTTCTTTTTCCGGGCGTTGTAATCCCGATTTCAGCTGGTAGAGATAAATCTATCAAACTTATAAACGATGCCAATGCCGGAAATAAAATTATTGGTGTAGTTGCACAAAAAAATGAAGAAGACGAAGATCCAACAAAAAATGATATTTATACTGTTGGAACGGTAGCCCAAATTCTTCGTGTCTTGAAAATGCCTGACGGAAATATTACCGTTATTCTGCAAGGAAAAAAACGTTTTGCGATTGATGAAGTTACTACTGAAAAACCGTATCTGAAAGCTACGATAAAAGAAGTGGAAGAAAAACGTCCGGGAAAAAACGATACTGAATTCCAAGCAATAATTGATTCTACAAGAGAATTAGCTATTGAAATAATAAAGGAAAGTCCAAACATTCCAACCGAAGCTACTTTTGCCATAAAAAATATAGAAAGTCAGTCTTTCTTGATCAATTTTGTTTCTTCTAATATGAATCTTACGGTTAAAGAAAAGCAAGATTTATTGATGACTAATGGTTTAAAAGAAAGAGCATTAGAAACATTGCGATACATGAATATAGAGTTGCAAAAACTAGAATTAAAAAACGATATTCAATCTAAAGTGCGTTTCGATTTAGACCAACAACAACGAGAATATTTCCTGCACCAACAAATGAAAACCATTCAGGAAGAATTGGGTGGTGTTTCAAATGAACAGGAAATTGAGGAAATGCGTCTAAAAGCGAAAACCAAAACCTGGGATGATAAAACGGGCAAACATTTTCAGAGAGAAATTTCCAAAATGCAGCGAATGAATCCGCAAGCTCCCGATTTTGGCATTCAAAGAAATTATTTGGAGTTGTTTTTAGAATTGCCTTGGAATCATTATTCAAAAGATAATTTTGATTTAAAACGCGCTCAAAAAATTATAGACCGCGATCATTTTGGTTTAGATGACGTTAAGAAAAGAATCATAGAACATCTGGCTGTATTGAAATTGCGAAATGATATGAAGTCGCCAATAATATGTTTAACAGGACCACCGGGAGTTGGAAAAACGTCTATCGGAAAATCTATAGCAGAAGCCTTAGGAAGAGAATATGTTCGAATTTCGCTTGGTGGTTTGCGGGACGAAGCAGAAATACGCGGTCACAGAAAAACGTATATCGGCGCTATGCCGGGAAGAATTATTCAAAGCTTGAAAAAAGCAGGAACATCCAATCCGGTTTTTGTTTTAGATGAAATTGACAAATTATCAAATTCGCATCAAGGTGATCCATCATCAGCATTACTTGAAGTATTAGATCCTGAACAAAACAGTGATTTCTATGATAACTTTTTGGAGATGGGTTATGATTTGTCAAAAGTGATGTTCATCGCCACTTCTAATAATATGGCTACGATTCAACCTGCGTTAAAAGACAGAATGGAAGTTATCAAAATGACCGGTTACACCATTGAAGAAAAAGTAGAAATAGCGCGTCAGCATTTGTTTCCAAAACAATTGAAAGAACACGGTTTAAAAACAAAAGAGTTGACTATTGGCAAAAGACAATTAGAAAAAATTGTAGAAGGCTATACACGTGAATCCGGAGTTCGAAGTTTGGAGCAAAAATTAGCTCAAGTTATCCGAAATGCTGCAAAATCGGTAGCGATGGAGGAAGAGTATAATACGAAAGTTACCGATGAAGATATTGTCAAAATTTTAGGCGCACCAAAATTAGCTCGTGATAAATCAGAGAGCAATGATGTGGCAGGTGTTGTTACAGGATTGGCTTGGACGTCGGTTGGTGGCGATATATTATTTATAGAATCTTTGATCTCTTTAGGAAAAGGGAATTTAACCTTGACAGGAAATTTAGGAACTGTGATGAAAGAATCGGCAACAATTGCTTTAGAATATATTAAAGCTAATGCTGAAATTTTTGGATTGGAACCGGAAATGATTTCTAAATATAACATTCATTTACATGTTCCGGAAGGCGCAACACCAAAAGACGGACCAAGCGCGGGAATTGCCATGTTGACCTCGTTAGTTTCACTATATACACAAAGAAAAATAAAGAAAAATTTAGCCATGACCGGTGAAATTACTTTACGTGGAAAAGTATTGCCTGTAGGTGGAATTAAAGAAAAAATCCTCGCTGCCAAGAGAGCGAATATCAAGGAAATTATTTTGTGTCATGAAAACAAAAGCGACATAGAAGAAATTAAAGCAGAATATATCGAAGGACTGACGTTTCATTATGTAAAAGAAATGAGCGAGGTTATTGATGTTGCATTGACAAATCAGAAAGTTAAAAACGCCAAAAAATTGTAAAAAATTCGTACATATAAAAGGCAAAGGCATAAGTAAAATAATACTTATGCCTTTTTCGTCTTAACTTTTTTTCTTACCATATAAAATAATATCTTCGCATTTCCGTTATGGTATATAACATAAGTAACTTTTGATGTTAAAAAAAGCAATTTGTATTGGATTTTGTCTTTCTAATTTGGTCAGTTTTGGTCAAATAGGCGGAAAGTCAATATACCAATTTCTGAATTTAGTGACTTCCCCAAGACAAGCGGCTTTAGGAGGAAAAGTAATTACCTTCCACGATAGCGATGTAAATCAAGGGCACTTTAATCCTGCAAATATAAATCCAGAAATGGATAATAAATTGGCTTTGAATTACGGAAGTTATTTTGGTGAAGTTACCTACGGAACCGCTTCTTATGCCTATACTTATGATCGACATGCGCAAACCTTTTTTGGCGGTGTGAATTATGTGAATTACGGGAAATTTGATGGCTATGACGAAAATGGTCAGCAAACATCAAGTTTTACAGGAAGTGAAATGGCATTGACTCTTGGTTATGCCTATAATATTCCAAATTCTGATTTTTATGTTGGTGCAAATACCAAATTAATTTCTTCCACTTTAGAAAGTTATAATTCATTTGGTGCCGCAGTTGATATCGGCGCACTATTTATCGATACACGAAATGACGTAAATTGGGCAATATCAATCCGGAATGTTGGAGTACAAATTACACCTTATGCTGAAACACGTGAAAAATTACCTTTAGAAGTTCTCATTGGTGTTTCGCAATTGATGGAAAATGTCCCTATTCGATGGCATTTGACATTAGAAAATATGCAACAATGGCAATTGGCATTTTCCAACCCAAATAGGGCACAAGGTTCATTGGATGGAGGTTCAACACCAGAAAAAGTTTCTATTTTTGGAAATGCATTGCGTCACGTTATTATTGGAGCTGAATTGTTTCCTAACAAAGGTTTTAATTTTAGAGTTGGTTATAATTTTAGAAGAGCTGAAGAATTGCGAATTTTGGAACAGCGAAATTTTTCCGGAATTTCAGTTGGTTTCGGATTAAAAATGGGGAATTTAAAATTCAATTATTCTTATTCACGCTACACATTAGCAGCCAATACTAGTCTCTTTGGTTTAACCATAAACTTTGCTAATGATAGATAACAACATATGAAACCAAAGGTTC
>CALQCV020000130.1 GCA_943329165.2 Candidatus Nitrotoga sp. CP45
CTTGAAAAATCCACCGATAATGATTTTGGACGAAGCTACTTCAGCTTTGGACACCGAAAGCGAACGATTGGTGCAAATTGCTTTAGAAAACATGATGCAAAACAGAACATCTATTGTAATTGCGCATCGTCTTTCTACTATTCAAAAAGCGGATTTCATTGTAGTGATGCAAAAAGGAAAAATTGTGGAGCAAGGAAATCACGAAGAACTTTTAGCCAAAAACGGGACCTATTCTAAATTAGTTTCCATGCAATCATTTGATTAATATTAAACCTGTTTTATGAAAAGAGAATATTTTGGAATGCTATTTATAATTGCATTTGTAGCTTCAATATTTATAGCCGAAGAATTTTTTGGCGAAGTAAGAGTAACACATTGGTTAAGTACTTTTATTGTTGTTTGGGTTATGCTAGCATTCCAGGTTGGACAATATTCTATGCGTTTTCCAAAAGCATTTTAAAGGTTTAAATTGGCTTATAACTAGTTACTTTCCAATCTTTATCCAATAAATTCACGAACTGATATTGAACGCTGTCTTCAGCATCAAACTCACCATTTTTATTGGTGTCTTCAATAGTTCTAAAATAAAGAAGGTTTTTAGATTCGATGATTTTCCAATCAATTAATTCTTGAAAATCAACAGAAAGCTTGGTGAATTTTTGACCTGAAAGTGTACTTATATACAACGATTTTATATCGCTGTTGTCTAACTTTCCGTCTTTGTTTGTATCCATATCAGCCAATGAATAGACCAATAATTGTTGTCTGCTTTTATCGGCAAACGATTTTAAATAAGTAGCAGTTTCAATTAAAATTTGCTTATCAGTCAAAGCATAAATAGTATCCTTCCCTATTTCCTGAAACTTCAAATTCTTCAAATAGCCTGTAATTTGGTATTCCCCATAATTAGAAACCGTAAAACTATCCTCCGAATTGTATGAAGATTTTATTCCTTTTCGGTTGCCCGACATCACACCAATTGGATGAATCAAAAAGTTAGTTCCTTCCATATTGATTGGCAAATCGGCTACTTCTATCTGATTAGTATCAACAGCAAATATAGGTTTTACTTTTGAAGTTGTTTCGTAAGTAACTTTAGGCTTTTCGGTTTCTTCTTTTTTACAGCTAACGAAAAGTCCAATAAAAACCAAAGTAATATAGAGAACGTGCTTTTTCATTTTCATAAATTTGAATCTCAAAATTAGTGAATTATTTCTACAATCTCGCTGTCAGTTTAATATTGAAAACGCGCGTTGTCATATAGTTTGGAATTCCGTATTGGTTTTTGGTATACACATCGCGAACCCAAGTATTGGTTATGGCATTTTGGTTATTGAACAAATTGTAAATTTCAAATCCAACCGATAAATCTTTCCATTTCTTCAACCAATGTCCGTCTGGTCTTTCGTTGTTTCTTTCAGTCAAGACATACGAAAATCCAACATCAGCGCGACGGTAATCACGCAAACGCGTTTGGTATTGGTATGAATCGGCATAAGAAGGCGAACCACCAGGCAAGCCTGTATTATAAACCAAATTCATGTACAATTTCATATTCGGAATATTGGGCATATAATCTTGGAATAGAATTCCAAATTTTAATCGCTGATCAGTTGGTCGGGCAATAAATCCTTTGTCATTAATATTTTCTTCCGTTTTCATATAACCAAAACTTAACCAAGATTCTGTTCCAGGAACGAATTCTCCGTTCAATCTCATATCCACTCCATAGGCATACGCCACAGCATCATTATTGGCACGATACCGAATCCTTACATTTTCCAAAGTATAACTGTTTACATCAGTCATCGATTTATAATAGGCTTCCGTTACTAGTTTGAATGGACGATTATTCATTTTGAAATTATAATCATTGCTCAACACAAAATGAATGGATTGTTGTGCTTTTACATTTGGTCGAACCGTTCCCAAAGAATCTCTCAATTCGCGGTAAAATGGCGGTTGGTGATAATATCCAACAGATAATCTGAAAAGCATATCTTTTTCCCAATCGGGTTTTAATGCAAATTGCGCTCTTGGACTAAAAACAGTTTGCCTTTTTGCGCCTGTAATGGCATCTCCAGAAACTAACCAACTATGAAAACGAGCACCAGCGGTAACCCAAAATTGGCTTTCTCCAATTTTAGTTTTGGTATTCCATTGTGCAAATCCGGAAAATCTATTGATATCAACAAAATTAGTAGCTCTGACATTCTGATAAGGAACCAACGGACCAACATACGGATTGTAAGGTTGTTGATTTGGAACATCAAATTGTGGCGGATTTATAGAAAACCCCGCTGAATCAATAACTTCCCATTCTACTATTCGATCTCGAATGTTTTCACGAGTGTATTTAA
This sequence comes from Candidatus Nitrotoga sp. CP45, assembly GCA_943329165.2. Taxonomy (GTDB): domain Bacteria; phylum Bacteroidota; class Bacteroidia; order Flavobacteriales; family Flavobacteriaceae; genus Flavobacterium. The sequence goes on from CALQCV020000130.1 coordinate 2,361, forward strand.
AACCCCAATCTATTTGATGTTTTTTTTCGCTGAACTGGTGCGTTCCTTTGATTTCCGCATTAACGATTAAAGCATCCAAATCGTTTCGGGCATGATTTAATTGTGTTCCAATGCCACGATTAAAAGTTACTTCTCCTAAAGTTTCTGAACCAATATTTGTATCTACATCACCTAAAAAGTAGGCTGCATAAATATCAAAATATTCTTGTTCCTGCGTATGATAAACAGAACCTATAAGTCTGAAAGTATTATTCTCATTGGCAACAAAGTTGGTTTTCAAGGCTCCAAAAAGTGTTTGGTATTTATCTTTTTCCTGCCCTTCATAAAAGACTTGCAAAGCAATTGGTTCATCGATAGTTCCAAAATTAGTCTGACGTGTCAAAGGTTGGTAATTGTATTTATTTTGAGAAATATTACCAAGAAAACTAAACTGCCATTTTGCATTTGGACTGAAATTTACATTCGTTTGCACATCGGCATATGTTGGTCTGTAGTTGGTTTGCGTTTCCTGACTGTTTACCAAAAGTGAATTATCGCGATAACGAATTCCGGTAATGGCTGACCATTTTTTATTTTTAGAAATGCCTTCACCCGTTATACTTCCGCCAAGGAAACTGGCTTCCGCGGCAATTCCATATTTGGTTGGTTTTCTATAGGTGATATCCAAAACAGAAGATAATTTATCTCCATATTTTGCCTGAAATCCACCTGCTGAAAAATCAACATTCTGAACCATATCAGTATTGGTAAAACTCAATCCTTCCTGTTGCCCTGAACGAATCAGAAATGGGCGATAGACTTCAATTTCGTTTACATACACCAAATTTTCATCATAATTCCCGCCACGTACTGCATAAGTTGTGCTCAATTCGCTGTTAGAATTTACACCTGCAAATGTTTTTAAAACGCTTTCAATTCCAGCATTCGCACTCGGATTTCTTCGAATGGTTTCGGGTTCAATTGATGTAATTCCTTGCACTCGTCGCCTGCTGCTGGTGATAACCACATCATTCAATTGCTCTGCTTTATCCGTCATTACAACATGCCATTCAAAATTCTCACTTGGTTTTAACTGAAAGGTTGCTGTAATACTTTTTAATGCAGTATGAGTATACACCAATACTACTTTTTGATTTGCAGGAACTGTTATTTCGTAAAAACCATTTGCGTCAGTATTGACAGTTTTTGTTTGATAATTTACATTAACACCTTCAACTGGTTTGCTATTTTCGTCAAGTATAACTCCGGCTATTTTAGCAGTTTGGTTCTGCGCAAAACTGACAATACTTATTGTAAAAAAAAAGAGCGTAAAAAGGAATCTATTTGTTTTCAAATTATAGCTTTAAGGTTTTTGACTTCTAAAAAAATGTGTTTCAAAGATAGTAGAATTTCCAACATTATCAGTAATGACTACTTTTAAATCATTTTTCCCTTCGGCAACAATACTATCAGAAAAGCGATGGATAAGCTTTTTGGTTTTGGGTTCATATTCCAGCAAAATCCAGTTCCCATTCAAATAACCATCATAGCTTTTAATTCCAGATAACTCATCGGAAATGGTAAATTTCAATTCATTTACGTTGCTAATCCATTTTCCACCTATTCGTTTGTCCGATTTTATTTTTGGAGGCACACCATCTTTTATGAGTTTGTAATCGCCCAAATATTTGGTGTAAATAGTAAACGAGTTTTTATAGCGTTTCGTACTATAATAGTTTATTTTTTTTCCGTAAACCATACCGACAAACATTTTTTCTCTGACTTTTTGAGGTGTAATACTATCTTCAAAAGTGATTGAAAAATTGGAAAATGCCGGAACTATATCGTCGTGAAGTTTTAAAGTTCCTTTTTTTACTTCAAAATTCATATAAAAATCATCATAGAAAGTATTCGCAGGGAAATTTACCGTAACATTTTCGATTGAAAAAATATTTTCCTTTTTTGCTTTTACAAAATATTTAGAAGTTATTGGCACTTCGGCTACTTTGGCAGGCAATGCTGAATATTGAATTGGAATATAAATCTTGGCTGTATTTTCACTAAAATCAGCAACTTCAATGCGGTAATTTTGTGTGAAATTATTCGAAACTGATATAATTCCGTTATTCGAACCCGGTTTTATAATGCTTAACGGATACGGAGTTTCCATAAACAGTTTTTGAACACGTTGTCCTAGATTTTTGTATCGAGAATAGTCTATTAAAAGATTGACCAATCGCGTTTCATCAAAAGCAAAGGTGTCAAACTGATATCCAAAATCGAATTTTCCATTTAAAAAAGTCTGCACTCTGAAAATTCCATTCGAATTCCAGGAAACATTATCATAATCGAAAGTTGTTATTCCGAAACCTATTGTTCCTTTTGCAGAAATCTTTTCAGCTACGTACGTTCCGTCCTCTTGCAATGATAAATTAACGGAAATTGGTCTTTTAGATTCATTGACAATGCTTTTTTCGTCTAATGGATAAACCCATAAACTGTTAATTGCCGGTCGTTTTGTATCGGTTATAACCGCGTCAAATCCGAAATACAATGGATTGATAATTTTTTCGGATTGTGTATCGCGAATTTCAAAATGCAAATGTGGACCATCAGAACCACCTGTGTTTCCGGAAATGGCAATAATATCGCCTTTTTTCACTAGTAAATCATTTGGATTTAATGTAAAATCAATCTCATAGGATTTGGCTTTGTATTGTTGATTTTTAATGGCTTTTTCGATTACACCGTAACCCAACTGCAGATGTCCATAAACAGTAGTGTACCCATTTTGGTGCGTTATATAAATCGCTTTTCCATAGCCAACTTCTGAAATTTTTATTCTGGAGACATAGCCATCGGCAGAAGCGTAAACGTTTAAACCTTCTTTTTGTTGGGTTTTACAATCCAAACCTGAATGAATATGATTGGGACGCAGTTCTCCAAAATTTCCGGAAAGCTGCATCGGAATATCGAGTGGTGAACGAAAATAGTCTTTTGGATATTGGGTTTGTCCAAAGGCGAAAATTGAAAATAAAAAAATAAAACAAAAATTTCTCATAAAAAGTTGTTTTGGCTAAGATAATTAAAAAGTGCGTAAAAATTTACAAGTGAGTTATTTTTTATAACTCCCTAAAAAACAATTTATTATAATTTCATCTCAACATAGCGATAAATAATTGGCAAAAATATTGCGAAAACGAAATAGAATCCTAACTTTGTGAGGTAAGTAATGAATAGAGTATTTGATGAGTGAAATTGCAGAAATAATTGATTCTGTTGAAAATAGAGTAGCAAAACTTTTTACTAAAATAAATAGTTTAGAGAAAGGTACTTCTTCGATCAAACAGGAATTAGATAAAGCTGCTGCCTTGATTCAAAAGCAATCGGAGGAGATTGCCGCTTTGAAATCGGAATGCGAATCTCTCAAAATGGCTAATTCATTATTAGGCGGTGAAGAAAATAAACGAGATACAAAGCTTAAAATAAATTCATTAATCCGAGAGATCGATCACTGCATAGCGCAGTTATCAGACTAAAAATATGGATGAAAAGCTTAAAATAAAATTATCAATTGCAGACAGAGTCTATCCGTTGACGGTGGATTTGTCACAGGAAGAAGGGCTAAGAAGCGCTTCGAAAAAAATTGATGCGATGATTAAGCAATTCGAGGAAA
>CALQCV020000131.1 GCA_943329165.2 Candidatus Nitrotoga sp. CP45
AAGGTTTGGCTGAAGCTAAAACAACTCCGGAAAACAAGAACATTAATTACAATATTGCTTACGCAAATTTCAAGTTGAAAGATTACGACCAAGCCGGAAATTATTTTCAAAGTTATATCGATGGACACAAAGATGATAAAGTGCGTTTAAATGATGCGTATCTAAGATTAGGTGATTCCCGATTTGTTTCTGCTAAGTATTGGCCAGCGATGGATGCCTACAATAAAGCTATAGATATGAAAGGTATTGATGCTGATTATGCTGCTTTCCAAAAGGCTTTGAGTTATGGTTTTGTTTCTAGAAATGATAAGAAAATTGATGACTTCAATAAGTTTCTGGTCAATTTTAAAACCTCACAATATCGTGACGACGCGTTATTCGAATTAGGGAATACTTATGTAACTGAAAACAAAACTGAGTTAGCGATTAAAATTTACGACCAATTGTTAAGTGAATTCAAAAATGGTTCGTTCGCTTCTAAAGCGCTATTGCGTCAGGGATTGGTTTATTATAATGGGCAGAAAGATGAATCGGCTATTGCCAAATTTAAAGAAGTGGCTGCCAAATATCCAAGGACGCCCGAAGCTTTAGAAGCAGTTTCTACAGCAAGATTGGTTTATATGGATAACGGAAAAGTGAATGAATATGCAGCATGGGTAAAAACTTTAGATTTTGTTGAAGTGACAGATGCCGAATTGGATAACGACACTTATGAAGCTGCCGAAAAGCAATTTTTGCAAAACAATACTAAGCAAGCTATCACCAGTTTGAGCGGTTATGTTTCCCAATTCCCAAATGGAATTCATGCTTTGAAAGCCAATTTCTATTTGGCACAATCCCTTTACACTGAAGGAAAAGAAGGCAATGCTGTTCCGAATTATGAGTTTGTAATCAGCAAACCAAGAAACGAATTTACCGAGCAATCGTTAGCGCGTTTAGCTGAAATTCACTTGAAAAAAGACGACTATACGAAAGCGGTTCCAGTATTACAACGACTAGAAACGGAAGCTGATTTTCCGCAAAATGTAACTTTCGCGCAAGCCAATTTGATGCGTGCATATTACGACCAAAAAGATTATGCCAATGCGGTCGTCTATGCTGATAAAGTTTTGGCAAATCCAAAAACAGATAATAAAATAAAAAGTGATGCACAGATAATTGTTGCACGTGCTGCGATAAAAGTGAACGATGAACAAAAAGCCAGAGTCGCTTACGCAAAGTTGTTAACCATTGCCAAAGGAGAATTAGCCGCCGAAGCCTTGTATTATGAGGCGCATTTCAAGAATAAAGATGGCAAGTATGAAGATTCAAATAAAACAGTTCAAAAATTAGCTAGAGATTATTCGGGTTATAAATATTTTGGAGCTAAGGGTTTAATTGTAATGGCAAAAAACTATTACCAATTGAAAGATAATTTTAGCGCTACTTCTATTTTAGACAGCGTTATCAAAAATTTCAAAGAATTCGATGACGTTGTTTCTGAAGCACAAACCGAATTGAACCTGATTAAAGGCGAAGCCGCAAAAACAAACTCATCATTAACAGAGTAGAGAAAATAGATGAGTGACTAATAGATAATAGACTATGACCGATTTTAAACGACATAATTTTAAAAAATTAAAAATTTGGCAAATGGCAATGGAAATAGCAAATGTTATTTTTGATTTAACAACGGAATTTCCGAACGAAGAAAGATTTGGATTGGTTTCACAAATGAACCGTTGTGTAGTTTCTCTCCCATCTAATATTGCAGAGGGTTCAAGCAGCACAAATAAATCATTTAGTCATTTTTTAGATATTTCTCTTGGTTCATCATTTGAATTACAAACTCAACTTATATTAGCCAATTCCAGAAGATATATCGCTGATGAAAGTCTAAATATCTTAGAAAATAAACTAGAAGAATTTTAAAAAGCAACAATGACATTTCAAAACACTTTAAATCAATAAGAATGAGTTTTATCGTAAGTAAAAATAAAAGTCTATCATCTATCAGTCTATTATCTCTTTGTCTCTTTGCAATACAAATTTCCTTTTCCCAAAAGAAAGACGACAACATAGGAACCGAAGTAGTTAACGTAGTAAAACCATATACGCCGTCAATTTCGGATGCGTTTAAAGTCAAAGAAACACCAACTCTTGATGATGAAGAAACGGCTAAAAAAGAAAATATCCAATACAATATTTTTTCGTTTCCTGTAGCTTCCACTTTTGCACCAGCCAAAGGAAAAGCGGCAAATGTGGATAAAAGTGCGGAAGAGAAAATATTCAGCAACTATATTACATTGGCAGCAGGAAATTATGGCGCAATCAATGCGGAACTTTTTATTACCGAAAACATTAGCAATACCGATTATTTTGGTGGAATGTTGCGTCATAGTTCGGCTCAAGGCGGAATTAAAGATGTGGTTTTGGATGACAAATTCTTTAATACCGCTTTGGATTTAACCTACGGAAGCAGAACGAAAGCAATGTCGTGGAACGCTGATTTGGGTTATAAAAATCAGGTGTATAATTGGTACGGAATTTATCCTGGTCTATTGTCTGACGCAACGATTGCAACCATTGATCCACAACAAACTTATCATACATTGTACGTTGGTGGGAGATTAGGTTTAGATAATATCTTAAAAGAAAGCACACTTAAATTCAGTCGTTTTTGGGATGCTTTCGGTTCAGCCGAAAACCGTTTTGTAGCAAAACCGTCTTTGGAATTTGATATTGTGGAGCAAAAAATAAAAGTTGATTTTGTAGTTGATTATATTAGTGGTTCTTTTGATAAATCTTTTAATACTGGTACTTCTTTTAAATATGGATTTACCAATGTTGGTTTTCAACCAAGTATTAAAATCGATAAAGATGATTTAACCATTAATGCAGGAGTTGGTTTCTTTTATAGTGCCGCACAAGAATCTGGAAAAAGTAAATTCTTTATCTATCCACAAGTTACTGGTTCTTATAAAGTAGTTGGCGATTTGATGGTTTTCTATGCTGGTTTGGAAGGAACGTTGCAGCAGAATTCGTATCATGATTTTGTACAGGAAAATTTCTTTGTATCACCAACACTTGAAGTGGCGCCAACAAATCAAAAATTTGATATCTATGCCGGTCTAAAAGGAAAGTTGGCAAGCAGTATCAGTTATAACATCCGTGGATCATATAAAAATGAAGATGGGAAAGCACTTTTCAAAAGCAATATCTACGATCATTTTAATGCCAATATTGAAGGATATACTTATGCTAATTCCTTTGACGTAGTATATGAAAAAGTAAAAACACTTAGTTTCTTTGGTGAATTGAAAGCTGATTTTTCCAAGAATGTTTCTTTTGGTATCAATGGAACATTCAGCAGTTATTCTATAGATGATCCAGCAGAAGAAGCATGGAATTTACCGGCGATAAAATTGGCAACAACACTTGATGTCAATATTACATCAAAATGGTACGCTGGAACGAGTTTGTTCTTTGTAGGCGAAAGAAAAGATGTTTTCAGGCAAGCTACAGTAACGCCACCCTTACCGGATGATGTTAACATAACTTTAAAAAGCTATTTCGATTTAAATGCGCATGTTGGATTTAAATACAGTGAGCGTTTGACATTCTTCTTAAAAGGAAACAATTTGGCCAATCAGGATTACCAAAGATGGTTGAATTACCCGGTGTATGGATTACAGATTTTGGGTGGCGCGAGTTATAAATTTGATTTCTAAAAAAGTGGCTAAGTTGCTAAGTGCCTGAGTTGCTAAGATAAGAAACTCAGTTACTCAGCCACTCAGTTACTCAGTAACTCTTAAATGAAACAACAAATTCTACTTCGCTACAAAGAAATGCTCCAAGACCGAATTGATGTTTTCCAGGACATGATTTCGGGTTTGACTGTGGACGCACAAAACGATGCGAAAGGTTCGGCTGGAGATAAACATGAAACAGCGCTTTCAATGATGCATTTAGAGCAAGAAAAGCTCAATCACAAGCTTAAAGAAATCCTCGAACAAAAAACCATTCTTGACAAAATTGACGCTTCTCAAATACATAAAAAAGTTGCTTTGGGAAGTTTGGTTCAGGCTAATGGAATGCTGTTGTATGTTTCGACAGCTTTGCCAAAGATTTTTATTGATAATAAAACAATTATTGCGGTTTCTCTTCAATCACCATTAGGGAATCAATTGTTGGGAAAATCGATTGGGTTTAAGTTTGAAATTCACGGGACAATATATCATATTGAAAATTGTATATAATTTTTTGTAATTATATTTACTATAAAAAAATGAAAGACTTTACGTATAAATTTAATTTCCAAAATAATATAAAATTAGAGAACATTATTGTTTTTTTATTTTGTTTTGCTGTTCTATTAGGTCCAGCATATTCGCTATTCGATTCATATAATTATGATACCGAGGCAAATCCAGATATTAAAACATATTTGGGCCTTGCAAATTTTGATTTTGATCAAAGTCCAATACGAAAGTACAGAGTGATTGTCCCTTTTTTAGCATCAGGAATAAATTTTTTATTCCATCCAATATTTTCTAAATTCACTCCTTACACTTTTCCTGGCCCTGATTTTTCATTGTGTTTGAGCTTCCTTATAGTCAACTGTGTTTTAATGTCTATATTCGGGCTTTTTGTATATCAACTATGTAAAGCTTTTGGTTGTTCTAGAAATGCAGCAGTTGTTGGACTTTTATGTGTTTTAACATGTAGATGGACTATGTACATAGCTGGATTACCTTTAGTGGATAGTTTGTATTTAGTAATAATTGCAATGACATTACTTGGTATAAAAACGAAAAATACTACACTAATTACAATTGCAATTTTTATAGGTCCATGGGCGAAAGAATCCTTTCTATTCGTAGCTCCGCTAATTTTCATTTTTTCTCATGTAAATAAATGGAAACAATTCTTGTTATTTTTTATTTCAGCATTATTGGTTTTTTCGTTTCGATTTTATTTCGATTCGCTTTGTCAAGAAAGTGGGCTAGGATTATCTCATGATTTTGCACATTTTGAAAAAATACCTGCTTCATTATATCGGTTGTTTTCATTTCATGGTTTATATGAAGTTTTATCTATAGTAGGTATTTGGGGTTTTCTTTTTGTTTTTGTTTTGAATAAAAATATTCGAATAATTCTTCAAAATGCAACAACATTGTATATGATGTTATTTTTATGTATTGTTTTTTTTCATGCTATTTTATCCACAGAATTAGCTAGAATGTTTTATCTAGCTTCACCTATAATAGCTATTTGGATGGCATTTATTGTTGACCATCTTATTCTATTAGTAAAAAAAGATTAATTAAAAATGAATTGATATTAGAAATCAATAAAACAATTACTTTAAATTTTGTTTTTAAACAACGTGAAAAAATTGATTTTATTTAATATTTATCTTTATTTGATTTATTTAGTTACTATTTATAACTAATTTAGATTTTTTAGTTTTGATTATTGAATCAATACTTCAAATTTGCTTCATAAAAATAATAAATCAACAAACAAATTAAAATATATGTGCGGAATAGTATGTGCTTTTGATTTAAAACAAAAAGCAGAAGTCTTAAGACCAAAAGTGTTGGAAATGTCGAAAATCATTCGCCATCGTGGTCCGGATTGGAGTGGAATTTATAGTAATGATAAAGCAATTCTTGCCCATGAACGTCTGGCTATTGTTGATCCGGCTTCTGGAAAACAACCTTTGTTTAGTGAAGATAAGAGTCTGGTTTTAGCCGCAAATGGCGAAATATACAATCATAGAGAATTACGGAAACAATTTGAAGGCAAATATTCGTTCCAAACCGAAAGTGACTGCGAAGTTATTTTGGCTTTATACAAAGAAAAAGGAGTTCATTTTCTAGATGAAATGAATGGTATTTTTGGTTTTGCGATTTATGATGTTGCCAAAGATGAATATTTCATTGCACGTGATCATATGGGAATTATTCCATTGTATATTGGTTGGGACCAAAACGGAAC
>CALQCV020000132.1 GCA_943329165.2 Candidatus Nitrotoga sp. CP45
AAGCCATACCTGATGTTCCCAGAAAAACGGAAATAATTTTAGAAGAAAAAATCCCCAAAAAAAAACTTACCGCAACTGAAAAAGAATTCAGCGACAAAACTTTTAGCAGCGTATTTTGTTTTAAGATTTTCAATTTAGAGATTTCGTATCACTCGCGCCGGATTCCCTGCAGCAATTACATTTTCAGGTATGCTTTTCGTAACAATAGAACCGTTTCCTATAACGGAATTTCGACCAATCGTTACTCCTTTTAATATGGTTACATCATCCCCCAAAAACACATTTTCGGCAATAAAAACCGGAACTGATTTTAGCTCATCATCATTTCGTTTGTCGATATCAAGATTGTGTCCGTCATTGTCAATTATGGCACAATTTACTCCAATTAGAACATTGTTTTGAATAGTTATTTTTGAAAAAGCTACGGCTGAAAAGGCATTATTAATAGAAACATTATCACCAATAGTAATTTCACTAGCTGAATTTCGAACTTCTAAATAAGCGTAATGCGAATAAAAATTTGGTGAAGCGACAACACCTATTTGGACATTTTTACCAAAGGATATTTTGCCATTTCCTTTCAAAAGTATGGGATGAAATAGGTTTGGTTTCCCTGAAACATTGTCACAGTCAGACAGGAATTTGTATTTCCAAATGCGAAAGGAAACGAAAAATATTTTTTTTATTTTATCTAAAAAATCCATTAATACTTATTTAAAACTGTAATTACATAATCAACTTCATCTTTAGTCATTACCGGACTGATTGGTAAACTTACTACTTCTTGATGAATTTTTTCGGTAATTGGATACGAAAGCGAATTCCAGTCAGCAAAAGCTTTTTGTTGGTGTGTCGAAATTGGATAATGAATTATTGTTTCAATATTATTGTCTTTCAAATACAATTGAAGCTTATCCCTTTCCGCTGTACGAACAACAAATAAGTGAAATACATGATTGCCTGACAAATCGCATGTTGGCAAAATTAATTTCTCATTTTTGATTTCTGATAAATATCGTTTAGCAATTGATTGTCGGATTTTATTCTCACTGTCTAAATGTGGTAATTTTACATTCAAAAAAGCCGCTTGTATTTCATCTAAACGTGAATTAACGCCAATGTATTCGTTGTGATATTTTTGTTCCGACCCATAATTGCGTAAAGCAAAAAGCACTTTTGCCAAATCATCGTCATTGGTTGTTATCGCACCGGCATCGCCCATAGCGCCAAGGTTTTTCCCAGGATAAAAACTAAATGCCGCCGCATCAGATAAATTTCCTGCTTTTTTATGATTAGAAACTGCACCATGCGATTGCGCTGCATCTTCTATTACCAATAAATTATTCTGTTTGGCTATAGCATTTATTACGTCCATTTCTGCCAATTGCCCATAAAGATGCACCGCTAAAATAGCTTTGGTTTTTGAGGATATTTTATGCTGAATTAAATAGGGATTGATGTTGTACGTTTCTAATTTTGGCTCGACTAAAACAGGTACTAAATCGGCTTGAAGAATAGCTAAAATACTGGCGATATAGGTATTGGCCGGAACGATAACTTCATCGCCTTTTTGAAGTTTTCCGAGTTGTATATATCCTCTAAAAATCAATACCAAAGCATCAAAACCATTACCAACTCCGATGCAATGACTGGAGTCACAATAGTCTGCAAAATTGCTTTCAAACGATTTGACTTCATCGCCCAAAATAAACCAACCCTTATCTAAAACTAATTCCATTTTTTTCTGAAACTGTTCCTGATATTGCTGATTGATTTTTTGTAAGTCGAGGAATTTAATCATAGCATAACATTTTCTAAAAGATGATAATCTGACGTTTGAACTTCGTAAAAATTCTGTATCGTGGTTTTAGCACCAAACGTTTCTTTCCAAAACAATAAACCTTCATTAATTTTCTTCCCGTTTTGCTCATGGGAAATTCCAAAATCGAAGAAATTCTTATCCTTAAAAACTTCGGTAATTAAATGGCTATAAAGAAAATCAAGGCTTCCTAATTCGTTCTTTTGCTCATTTCCTGAAATATACTGAGGATGCGCTACTGTATCTGTAATAAAAACAGTTGTTCCGGCAACAATTTTATCATTTTTATATACGTTAAAATGACGAACGCTTTTTGGAAATTTTTGCTGCAATTTACTTATTTCTTCTAATGTGTGTACTGGTTTTGAATTGTGCTTTTTTGCCAAATTCGGGATCAGTATTTCATTCCAAAACAAATCGAATTTAAGTTCTTCCTTAATCACCAAATTGTTCTTTTCGCCACGGCGGATACTTTCTTTACGAGTTTTGGTTAAGGCAAAAGGTTTTACCAAATCAATTACCGAAAGACAATCCCTGCGAATCAGTTTAGCGTCAGCTAAAAACATGGCATATTCAATTTCTTCAGAGAAATAAGCGGTGTAAATTGATGGAATTAATTTCAATTGAAATGTCAAAATATTATTTTGATTCAGAAACTTTAAAACAGCTTTTGTGGTCTCAATTACTTCGCCCAATTTGATAGTGCTCTCAAAAACAAATCCTCCATACGTCAAACCTTGATGCGAAAAAACAGTATCTCCTACTCTATTGGCAGGAAGAACCGAAACCAATTCATCTCCATCAAAAACCAGCAAAGAAAAATCTTGAAATCTATCGGAATGGTATTCCATAAAATCGCGATGAAATAGAAACGTTGCATTTTTGGCCCTACTTACAAAGTTGTTCCAAATTGCATAATCGTCTATGTCATAAGGCCGAATAGAATAGTTTTTCACCTGTATTTTTTAAACATTGGAAAATTAAACATTTATTTTAAAAAAGTGCTCCTTATTAAAAATTCAATTTTCAAAAATATTGTTTAATTTTATCATCTCAACCGTTTTTACTTTGAAATTAAAACGACTTTTTTTCTTTTTTATTGTTCTTGTTTGTTTCATTCTAAAGACTAATGGGCAAAATGTATCATTGTACAACCAGTTTAATGGTCGTTATGATTTTACTTTCATCGGTAATACTATGAATACTGCTGAAAACAATACCTCTTTTGATTTGGTTACCACCACTTCTTCTACAGCAACACTTTCTTTAAATTCAACTGATGTAATTGAAAAAGCATATTTATACTGGGCCGGAAGTGGCGATGGTGATTTTGAAGTCAATTTAAATTCGGATGTCATAACTCCGGATAGAACTTTCTCCCTTTTTAGGGTATTTGGCGATTTAACTTTTACCTATTTTAGTGCCTTTAAAGATGTAACTTCTCTTATTCAAACTACAGGAAATGGCGATTATACGATTTCCAATTTGGACATTTCTCAATTTGAAGCGTTTCATTTTCAAAGAAAAACCAATTTTGCAGGTTGGGCAATTGTAATTATTTATAAAAATGATGCGCTACCGTTAAATCAAGTCAACGTTTACCATGGTTTACAAGGTGTTCCCGATGAATTATCCATTACTTTGAGTAGTTTAAATGTTATAGATGACAATAATTCAAAAGTAGGTTTTGTTGCTTGGGAAGGCGATTCCGGTTTGGCAACAGAAGAATTCAGAATGAATGGAACCTTATTAAGCAATGCTTCGAATCCACCAAATAATATTTTTAATGGGACAAATTCGATTTCTGGCAGTTCAACTTTGTACAATATGGATTTGGATATTTATGATATTCAAAATAATATAGCTATTGGCGATACAACTGCGGAGATTTCGCTTACTTCGTTTCAGGATTTTGTGATGATTAATACGGTTGTAACCAAATTAAACAGTCAATTACCCGACGCAACCGTTTCAATCGATTCGATAGAAAAGCAATGTGATTCGAAAACCATTGTGGTGAATTATACAGTTTCAAATTTAAATTCGACCACTCCATTACCGGCTGCAACACCAGTTTCAATTTACATCAATGGACAAATTTTCCAAACCATAGTAACATCCTCCGAAATTCCAATAGGCGGTTCGATTAACAGTCAAATTACGCTTGTTTTGCCGGATACAATTGCATTAAATTTCGAAATAAAATTTATGGTTGATGACATAGGAACCGGAACTGGAATTGTGGCCGAATTGGTTGAAAATAATAATACGGCTATTGCAAACGATTCGCTGTGGATTTCACCAACATTTAATCCATTAAAAAATTTAGTGGTTTGTAACGAAGGTTTTACTCGTGGTACTTTTGACTTTTCGTCTTATGAAGATTTGGTTAAAACAAATCCCGAGGATAGTGTTCGTTTTTATGAATCCTTAGAAAATTTAACTGCTGATGTAAATCCAATTTTGAATACAACGAATTACCAAGCAATGGCTACACCAAAAGAAATTTTTATTCGCATTTTCAATGATAATTGTTTTAGTGTTACTTCGTTTTTACTGACAACCAGGAATTGTCCGCCTATTGTTTACAACTTTGTTTCTGCCAATACAGATACGTATAATGACAGCTTTTTTATTGGTGGCTTACGTGATATTTTTCTGGATTTTAAGCTTGAAGTCTACAGCCGTTGGGGAAGATTACTTTGGACAGGAAATCAAAACACAGAAGATTGGGATGGTTACGTGAAAGATGGCGTTGGCCATAAAAACGCACCTGACGGCACTTATTTTTACTTGCTGTTTTTAAACGATATTGATTATCCTGAACCATTGAAAGGATTTTTATATTTGAATCATTGATGTTTTTGGAAAAATAGCATGGATACTTTGTTTTTAAATGGCACACGGATTAAACGGATTGTGACGAATTTACACTGATTTTATTTGAAGTAATAAGTGAAATCCGTTAAATCTGTGGAAATCTGTGGCAAAAAAAATTCAAGTAGCATTACTATTTATTAGATAATAAATTTATTTAAATCATTAAACGCTGTATATTTGACTTGTCAATTAGCGCAATGAAACAAATCACTTCTGCTCAAAATCCCTATATAAAATCGTTAATTCTGCTTCAGGAAAAAGCTAAAGCGCGAAAACAATCCGGCACTTTTTTGATAGAAGGAATGCGCGAAATTGAGTTAGCCATTAAAGGAAATTACGAAATAGAGACTTTTCTTTTTCTTCCTGAATTGGTTTCAAATAACCAAATAACCAAATTAACGAATAACCCAATTGAGATTTCAAAAGAAGTTTATCAAAAACTAGCTTATCGAGACACAACCGAAGGAATTTTAGCCGTAGCCAAAACAAAATCATTACAACTATCCGATTTAAAACTTCCTAAAAACCCGCTGATTTTAGTAATGGAAGCCATCGAAAAACCAGGAAATATTGGTGCTGTTTTGAGAACTTGTGATGCAGCTAAAGTTGATGCCGTAATTATCGCCAATCCAAAAACCGATTTATACAATCCGAATATTGTTCGTTCCAGTGTTGGCTGTTTGTTTACAAATCAAATCGCAACAGGTTCATCAGAAGAAGTGATTGATTTTTTAATTAAAAATAACATCAATTTTTATAGTGCAACTTTGCAGAATTCGACTTTCTATCACACTCAAAATTATACTACCCCAACTGCTGTGGTTGTGGGTACAGAAGCCACGGGCTTAACAGAACTTTGGCGCGAAAAAGCTACTCAGAATATCATCATTCCGATGCAGGGCGAAATTGACAGTATGAATGTTTCAGTTGCTGCTGCTATTTTAATTTTTGAAGCCAAACGACAACGTGGGTTTTAATTTAGGATTTAGGAGTTGGGATTTACGATGCTTTTTACTTATCCTTTTTCCTTATCCCTTTTCCTTATCCCTTTCCCTTATCCCTTTCCCTTATCCCTTATCCCTTATTTTTAAATTTTCCATTTGCACAGTTCATTTGTTATTCCTAATTTTAGGAATTGATTGAACATGCTATGATTGAAGTCGATTTAGAAGAAGAAAAAAAAGCCATTGCCCGAGAATACAAAGAATTACTTCGCATAAGTTATCAAACGCTAACCGATTCTGATAAAAAACTAATTCGGAAAGCCTTTGATG
>CALQCV020000133.1 GCA_943329165.2 Candidatus Nitrotoga sp. CP45
ACTTTAAAACCTCCTGTTGTAGGTTTGGTTACCTTGCTTAATAACTTCAATAAAGTACTCTTTCCGGCACCATTACGACCAATAATTCCAACAGAATCACCTTGTTCAATTTCAAAATTAATATCTCGCAAAGACCAAACGTAATCACTTTCTCCTTTAATACTCCTATCATTGGCCTCCCCAATTTTTACATAAGGATCTTCTAGACCACGAACCTTATACCATAAACGATTCAAGTCATGACTAAGTGTGCCAGTACCTACTTTTCCCAATCGGTATTGTTTGGAAATATTTTCTGCCTTTATTGCTAACTGACTCATTATTTAGTATTGTAGGTTAATAATATCTTCGTAATTCGTAATTCGTAATTCGTAATTCATAATTCATAATTATTATACTGTATCCATAAAACTTTTTTCAACCTTGTTAAAAATAAGAACCCCAACCGCAAGTAAAACAAAAATAGAAATAGCACTATAAACTAAGGTTAGGGGTTGAAAATGACCAGCACCCAGATATCCGTAACGAAAACACTCAAAAATACTAGTTAGAGGATTAAAACGCACAATAAATTTATATTGAGAGGGTATTGATGTAACAGTATAAACCACAGGAGTGACATACATAAAAAGTTGAACCCCAAAAGAGAGCAACATGTTAAGATCCTTATACTTCGTAGTCATAGAAGAAAAAATCATGCCTAGCCCTAAAGCAAAAGCTGCCATCAGAAAAAGCAAGAATGGTGTAGCTAAAATCCAAAAATTAGGGTGAATACTTTCTTTTATAAAAGTAAAATATAATACTACACAAACAAACAAAGTGAATTGAATCAAAAATTTCATCAAACCTGATATAACTATTGATAGAGGCATTATCAATCTTGGAAAATAAACTTTCCCAAAAATAGAAGCATTACTCTGAAAAACAGTAGCCGTTTTATTTAAGACATCAGAAAAATAACTCCAAATAGTTACACCAGACAAATAAAAAGCCATTTGAGGTAAACCATCAGTGGACAATTTTGCCACCTGACCAAATAGGATAACATAAATTACTGTAGTAAATATTGGCTGAACAAAAAACCAAATAGGGCCTAAAATTGTTTGTTTATAAAAAGTTACATAATCTCTCTTGACTAGCATTAACAATAAATCTCTATAATGCCAAACTTCTTTTAAATTAATTGAAAAAAGTGTATTTTGAGATTTTATCTCTTCTGTCCAAATTTGTTGTTCTTTCATTTTTATTTTATACTATTTTATTTCAAAGCTTCGCGATGTCAGTCCCAATTGAACTAACGAACAAAAATTAAATTATTATTAAAACTACTAACGAGTAAGTGTAATAAAAAATCTTCATGATTATTTTCTTTAAAAATACCAACTGCTTCATAAACTCCATCAATTTAACTATTATCAGATAAAATTTTTGAAGCAGCTTGAAATCTATTTGGTAAAAAATAATCATCAGCATCTAGATATTCAAATTTTGATTTTACAATACCAAAATTTCTTGAAGCTGCAGCACCTCTGCTTTCAAAATTAGGATATCGAAATAATTTTACCTTGTCATATTTTTTTTCTAATTCTAAACAAACCTCAATTGCATTATCAGGTGAGTTATCTTCTATTAGAATTATTTCCCCTACTTCATCAAAAACTAAAGCTGATTTAACTGACTCTCTGACATATTTAGCAGCATTGTAAACCGGAATGATTACAGATATGTTGAATTGTAAACTCATTTTATTGAATGATAATCATTTCCTTTTTTGAAAAATTGATGCAAACAAATCCTTGCGACCAAAAAACTTATTAATAATTAACTTAATATTCTCCATTGGAAAAATTGATTGAATGTAAAAAACTAAAAATTTATACCTAAAGAAGCTAATATATTTTTTGGGAATTTTATGTTTTTTTGACCAATTATATAAAGAACGATATAGTTTTGAACGATTTCTATAATAAGTAGTAGTATTATTTTTAATAGAAGTAATTCGATTAGATAAGTGTATACCTCGCGTAGCAACTGGTACACCAATATCTCCTGAATAAAGTTGTAAATAATAAGCTAAACGAAATATAAAATCAGAATCTTGGTGTAAGCTCAATGACTCATTGAAACAAAAATTATGTTTTTCAAGAGATGTTTTTTTTAAGGTTAAGGCATCTAAATGAATTACACCTTTTGTTTTATCATATCCGCATAAATGTTGAAATAATTTTTTCGGGTCAATATGCTCCTTCACAGTTGTCAGATAATTATCAGCTACAATAGCATTTGCTATACCAAACTTTTGCATAAAAATATTTTTGACTTCTTCCTCATAAAAATGAACACCTAATGCTCCATATACACCATCCGCATCAGCTTGATTTTGTAACACTTTAAATTCAGCGTCAAATCTATTTGGCAGATAGAAGTCGTCGGCATCCAAAAAAGAAATAAAATCATATTGTGCATTCCTCAAACCAACATTTCTACTTGCTCCTGCACCTTTATTAATGCCTTTTTCATGTTGAAATAGTTTTACTCGACTATTATCCGCAAAATTTTTACATATTTTTAAGGAATTATCGATAGAGCCATCCTCTATTAGAATAACTTCTTTTACAAAATCAAATTGAAGTGCAGAATTTACAGCATTACTTAAGAATTTTTCTGCATTATAAACTGGTATGATAACTGATATATTAAGATTCATTTAGTGTTATTATTTGTCTTAATTTTTTTAAGGTATGAACTAACTCATATTGATTGATAAATTTTTCCCTCGCATTAAACCCTATTCTTTTTCTCAAATTATCATCTTCTATTAACATTTCCAGGTACTTTGCCATTGTAATTACATCGCCTTCTGCAACTAAAAAACCAGTTTCATTATGAATAATTACATCTGATATTCCTGCATGATTCGTAGAAACTACTGGCAAACCAATTGCGCAGGCTTCTAAAATTGTATTGGGCGTACCTTCAGAATCACCATCAAATGCAACAACAGAATGCTGAACGTAAATCAAACTTCTAGAAAGATAAGAAATTACCTCAGTGTGTGGTATAGCTCCTTTAAATATTACACGATTACTTAAACTTTTTGCTTCAACTATACGCTTACAAACTTCGAGTAGAGGACCGTCTCCTATCATTACCAAGCTGATATTCGGATATTTTAGCGCAATAAGATCAAATGCCATTATGACAAGATAAGGGGCTTTTTTGTCAACAAGGCGTCCTACACATGTAATAATACTTTCTTTAGGATAAATCTCTTTTTTTGGAAGTTTATTAAAATCTACACCATAAATGTTTAAAAATAGTTTTGACTTTATTGCACCCATCTCAAGTAAAGATTTGAGCATAATGGAAGAAACAACAATAATTGCAGATGCATAATCGAAGAGCTTTTTATACCCTATTTTATATGATTCGACAACCTTATATCTATGTGCATCTTGTCCATGAAAATGTGCAATTAAAGGCAGGTTTAAATATTTGCAATAACTAACGGAATCAGCTGCTGTCGTTCCGTATTCAGCTAATACATGTGAAATTCTATTTCGTTTTACATAAGTAGCAAACCTTAAAAAACCAATTATATTTCCAACATTAATAAATATTCTTTTATAAAAAGGTCTTTTCTTCCACGTGTTTATATTAACATAGTTATAAATATTTAAAACTTTTGCATTAAAAAAAGTAATATGATTTTGGATAAAGGTTTCTGACAGAGCGGGATTGTCTTTATTTAATAAAATTAGCAAGTTTACCGTAATGTGTTTTTTTTTATTTGTCATTAATATTAACAATGGTTAGAATGTAAAACTATTTATTTGAGAATACTGAATTATAGAATATTTCCTAGAGCTTTAAATATTAAAATGTTATCATCTAAACAATTATTCATTTATAGGCAATCCCACATAATCCTGTAATCATTGTTCTCTCTTTAAATTCACTTGGACATTTGTCTGTCTTGATTAAAAAATAATAAACAGGAAATAACATTCTTGATAAAAGAAATCTACTATACTTAGACATTTTCGATCGCCTTACCCATAAAGCAAGCATTTGCGCCAAGCTAGCATTCCAACCACCCAAAGCCTTAATTTCTATATTTTTAAACCCGCATTCATCTAGGATTCTGTTTAATGCAAAAGGTGTGTATCTGTACTCATCATGTGGTACTTCATGAAGCGGCCATAAAAAAGGAACTGTAAAAATAAAAGGAGCCCCAGGTTTTAAAATACGATATGTTTCTTTTAATATTACTTTTGGATCAGGACAATGTTCTAAAACTTCGGTTGCAATAGCACAATCATATTGATTATTTTCAAAGGGCATTTTAATACCGTCCCACGTATAATCTGGAGATATATCCGTATCATAAACTTTAGCTGTTTTGATATCTAAACCTATATAATTAATAATATTAGAGTTTTCTAATAAATACTCTCTGTAGGGCATTTTACCACAACCAATATCAATAAGTGTTCCATTAAATAAACTTAAATTTTCGTTTATTGAATTAAAAATAGAAATGCGAACATGATATAAGTCAAGGGTATTAAATTTTAGTGGGATATTTATAAAATAAGACATAAATTTTTATATTAATAAATTAACAAACAGATTTTTTGCACATTTATCTTAATTTAAACAAATTCATTTAGTTATCAAAATACTTTGACAACTCAATTGACTTAAATTTTACAAGAAGGTAAATATCGCTTTCGATGTTGAAATTAGAATTTAGGACTGAACCAAATAGATACATCTTTTCAACGTTGTACATTGCACAAAGTTTTTTAAGTCTTCTATATTTCTGTCAACTATTCCCATAAAGTAAATTTAGACAACTAAAGTTCTATTTTATGCGAGTGAAAAATAATTACTGGTAACTCTTTAATTTTAGGTAACCCAAATATTTAAAGGGTCATTTACAGTGTCAACAGGATAGTTGCTTATTTTTTTTTGCAAAAATAGTAAACAAAAACCACCACTGTGGTTTTCAAAAGGGCAAAGGTAAATTGGCTTGCTTAAACCACGGCTTCGCCCCGTCAGTCACAATTGAACTAACGAATAAAAATTTAAATTATTTTAAAAACTACTATCTATTAAGAGTAATAAAAAAACCCAAATCAACTAACAAAAGTTGAATAGTAGTAGCATTTATATTTTTAACAATACCTTCAAAACCTTGAAAAGGTCCTTCAGGAATTTTATAAATAGTATCTTTTTGAATGGCACTAACTTCAAAAGAAGCGACAATACCCTCTAAAGACTTTTGCAAAGCTTCAATTTCAATAGCTCTAACTAGAGCAGGTTTTCCCAACCAAAACAAATACCTCACAACACCTAATACTTTAAAAACGTCTTCTCTTTTGTGTTCCTCAATATTTACAAACACATAAGAATTAATCAAAGGCACTTGCACTTTTTTCTTTCGATCTGACCATTGTTTTACAACAGTTACTAAAGGGCAATAAGCTTCTATTCCAATAGTATTTAAACTATCTGAAACCTTTTTTTCTTGTCTAGCTTTTGTATATAAAACATACCATGGCATAACCAGCTATATTTCAAACAAAATTAATCCACCTGCTGTAAAACTTGGTAAAATGGTAAAATTGACTTCCCTTTTTATTTCATGCTCTATCTTACTAGCTAATTTCAAAATATAATCATTATTCAAATCTTTACCCACCAAAACCACATCTATAGTTCCAGTGTCATTCCCATTAGCATAATCACCAATAACAACAATCTTTTTAACATCACCCATTCGCTCCAAAACGATAGCAACTAAGGAATCCAATCCAATATGTTGATGAATAATTTTTTGGAGTGCAGC
>CALQCV020000134.1 GCA_943329165.2 Candidatus Nitrotoga sp. CP45
CCATCAAAGTTTCTAAGGCTTCTTGAACCAGTTTTTCGCTTTCGCTGTCTAATGAAGATGTAGCTTCATCCAAAATTAGGATACTCGGATTTTTCAATAAAGCCCGCGCAATGGCAATACGCTGACGCTGTCCGCCCGAAAGTTTAATCCCGCGCTCTCCAACCAAAGTTTCGAATTTCTCCGGAAAACCATTCACAAAGTCTAAGGCGTTGGCTTGTTTGGCTGCTTTAAATATTTCTTCTTCGGTGGCAGCAGGTTTTCCATAGGCAATATTTTCGCGAATGCTACCGCCGAATAAAATAACATCCTGAGGCACGATGCTCATATTACCACGTAGATTTTCTAAGTCGTAGTCATAAATATTTTTATCGTCAATCAGTATCTGTCCGCCTTCAATATCATAAAAACGAAGTAGAAGCGATGATATGGTTGACTTGCCTGCGCCACTAGGTCCAACAATAGCAATCTTTTGTCCAAAACTTGCTGTAAAACTAACGTCTTTCAATACTTGTATTTCTTTTCGGGAAGGATAGGAGAAGGATACGTTTTTAAATGTAACATTACCTTTGATTTTTTCGGTAGTAATGGATTGATTAGAATTTATCTTTTCCGGAATTTCCTCAAGTAATTCAAAGACCCGTTCTGTGGCTCCGACTGCTTTTTGGATTTGCGCATACAATTCGGCTATACCTCCAAAAGAAGCACCTACGAAGGTAGAATACAATACAAAGGAAATCAACTGTCCAACAGTCATTTCGCCGCTAATACTTAAAGTAACACCATACCATACTACGGCAACTATCGAACCGAATAAACAAAAGATAATGAAGGACGCAAAATAGCCTCTATATTGTCCGCCTTTGATGCCTATTTTCACAATTTCGTTAATTTTCCCTTTGTAACGTGCAATCTCGTACCATTCGTTGGCAAAAGCCTTTACGTTACTAATGCCCTGCAAAGTCTCTTCGACAATTACCTGGCTTTCGGCAACTTGATCTTGTGTTTTCTTTGAATACTTTCTGATAAACCTCCCAAATATAACAGCTGCAACGGCTACTAATGGCACAACAGCGAGCATCATTAAGGTAAGTTTTAAACTTTGGGTAGCTAACAAAATAACGCCTCCAATGATTAAAATAAACTGACGAAGAAACTCCGCAATAGTAGTGGTTAAGGTATCTTGTATTTGAGTAATATCAGAACTGATTCGGCTGTTCAGTTCGCCCACACGTTTTTGAGAGAAGAAGGACATCGGTAGCTTAATCAAATTACTATACAAAGCCAGTCTTAAATTGGCTAAAGTATTCTCCGTGAAATTGACAAAGAGTGACAATCGGAAAAAGGAAAATATAGCTTGAAAGGATAAGATGCCAAGCAGGCTTAATGCAATGGTATTGGCTTCAGCATTGTTTTTGTTCTTCACACAATCTACTAACATTCCCATTAGTTTTGGAAAGGCAAGGGCAGTAGCGCCGGTAAATAAAAGGAATACCAAGCCTACATAAAATTTCCACTTATGGTCTTCGGCATATTTGAATATCAATAAAGCTTTATTTAGAGAACTCGCACTGAGTTTTGCTTTGGGTAAATCGTTTTCCTGAAATCGGGCCATTGTATTTTTTTTGCAAAAATAGATGATAAACGATTACGAATAAGAGGAATATTTCTTAAATAAAACAAAAAACGTATATGAAAAATTCTATTAATAAAGCTTCTCGATCAGCTAAACTCGATTCGGATTTGAAGCCTCGTCTTATTTTTACTTTACAAAAGCCCTCGAAGTGACGATGTTTAATTAAAGCCCCAAACTTTTAATGTAAGCCTTATTATCCGACGGTCTTCCCAAAAATTCCTCGACCGCCTTTAAAATATCTTTTTGTGTTCCGTTAGCAAGGATTAATTCACGGTATCTGATTCCTGTTTTAGTATCTAAAAGGCCATTCTTTTCAAATTGGGTAAACATATCCATTGCATAAACTTCCGACCATAAGTAGCCGTACATATAGACAGGATGTGTATTCACGTGTATCCAATTCGCCTGATAGTGCGTTTGCGCGTAAAAATCCATTACGTCTAATTGCTTATTGGTTTCTTGCCAAATTGCATCTGTTGGAGTAGGATTTTCTGCATTGTATTTGTCATAAAGATTCATGTCAAATAAACAACGTTGCAACATTTGTATAGCACCCAAACCTGACCCTACTTTTTTAGACTGAAGCATTTTTTCAAAAGTTGCCTTTGGAAGTACTTCACCAGTTTTATAGTTTTTGGCAAACGAACTTACAATGCCATAATCCAAAATCCAGTTCTCAAATATCTGCGACATGGCTTCTGTAAAGTCTGCTTTTGATTCCTGCTGAGAAGAAAACTCTCCATGATAGGACATCATGTTCATAATATGTCCAAACTCATGGAACAAAGTTTTTAATTCTTTCTGACTCAACAGCGAAGGCGCTGTCTTAGTTGGCTTTGTAAAGTTCCCAAGTAGCATGGAGACTGGTATTTCTTTCCCTTTACCTGAAACGATGTTTACACCATAAAACCAACTTTCCTTATTGGGTCTCGGAAATAAATCCAAATAAAAGCGTCCTTTTAATTTGCCGCTTTCATATACCTCATACATTTCCACGTCATCATTCCAAACAGAAGGGTTAGTTACTTTTTTAAATTCTAATCCCAACAGCTTTTGATAAATGTCCATCATCCCTTTCAGGCATCCTTCCATGGGAAAGTATTCTCTTAACTCTTCGTTGTTAATTTGGTATTGTTTTTTGATTATCTGATTTTTATAAAACGCAACATCCCAGGGTTCTAATTTAACTTCCTGATTGGTTAATGCCACTTTCTTTTCAATTTCTAAAAGCGCCACGTCATTCTTTGCCTTTTCTTTGGAACGGCTAATCAAATCATTTAGGAAATCCCAAACGTTCTTTGGATTGCCGGCCATTTTCGGTACCAAGGCATAAGCGGCATAGGTTTGGTGACCCATTAGTTTGGCCAATTCATCACGCTTTTTTACCATTTGATCAAGGATGGCTATATTTTTATCGGCTGCCCTGTTATAAAACTTAATATAATATGCTTTTCGGGTTGTTTCTGAAGAGGCATTGCTTAATACCGGATCACTTGTTGCATTGATAATTGGAATTTCATACTTAGCTCCGCTCAGTTCGCCTGTGGCTCGGGTTCCTTCAGCTGTTTTATAGTTGGCTTTGAAACTCTCAGGCAGTCCATCTGCTCCTTTTTCATCAAGCGTCAAGATTTCTTTAGAGGAATTCATGTTAGTGGAATAAGCAGAAGAGAGTTCACCTATTTCCTTAGTTAGATTTTTGTATTCGGCAAGCTTTTCAGTACTGAGGTTAACTCCGGAACGCTCAAAACCTTCTATCATATCATCGACCAAAATCTTCTTATTTCCTTTAAGGATTTCATAGGAAGCTGACTTTTTGAAAACAATCATCTTATCATAAATTTCTTTATCAGAATAAATAACCGTTCCTAATGAATCGAGCAACTGATAACTAGCTAATCCTTTCTCACGAATAGCGGCATCTGTAGATACCCAATAGAGCATAAAACAATTGTTACTTGTTGTACCCATTTTATTTTTGATTTCATCCATGGCACCAAAAACAGTGCTGAAGGTTGCCGTTTTTTGTTTCTTAATGGCAGCAACCATTTTGGTTACTTCATAAATAGTATGGCCGGCATAGTTTTCCACATTTTGTGAAGTTACCTTGGCATAGTCAACAACTATATTGCTGCCCACAAGGAAAGGATTGCTGGATGCTTTCATATCGGATTGGGAAAAACTGTTGACTGAGAATAAACAAATGGGTAGTGCGAAACATAGAAAAGGTAATCTTAATGTCATTATAAGGTATTTTAAATTCATATCAGCAAAATCATTCAGCGCTAAAGGCCGCCAAAGATAGTGGTTTTTTTGAAATTGCGTCCCTATAAAAACTCTCTCGTTAGCCGTTGCATTTTATGAAAGCAAAATCTGGAAAAATTAAAGTGCTATTATGTATGTTGCCTAACGAATCAAATAAGCCAAACACTTTTAAAAGCCAAATAACTAAAACGATAACCACCACAGCATTTAGAATACTTTAAATTTTTCGATCCATCGGGAGGTATAAAGATTTTTAAGTTCAATATAAAAGTAGTTTAAGCTGCTTGACATATTTTATATTGACAGATAAATAAATTGCATTATTCACACATTTTTTAAAAATCCTTGAGTAATAAAAAGAACTAAAATTACAATCACACATTACATTCAGAAGACCAAGCATTAATTTATGGCTGTTGATGCTGATACGTTGAGTTTTCGTAGTGTTGAGAAAATCAAGAATGAAATGAGTATTGGAATGGTATTTTTTAACAGTAAATTATACAAAAAAGACCGAAATCAGAAACCTTCAAACACCCCTAACCCAAATAACGCAAAGTCATATTTTACAGGATCGCTAGCATCTAGTTTACGTAAGGCAGTGTCTAATTCTGCTAAGGCTTTACCATCGTTTTGTTTTCTTGTTAATAATCCGAGTTTTCGAGCTACGTTACCGGAATGCACATCTAAAGGACACGAAAGGGAAGCAGGCGAAATGCTTTTCCATATGCCAAAATCAACTCCTTTTTGGTCTTGTCTGACCATCCATCGCAAATACATGTTGATACGCTTAGCAGCAGAACCTTGCATAGGGTCAGAAACGTGTTTCATTGTTCGTGGTTGGTGAATAATTTCAAAGAATAACTTCTTAAATTCGGCTATAGCGGGTTGCATGGTTAAAGGCTGCTGGTTTTTGGCAAAAGCCATCTCTAAACCATTATGTGCAGTATAAATATGCTGTAGTGCTTTAATAAAGGTTTTAAAATCATCATTATTAAAAGTTCGGTGTACAAAACTATCGAGCTTCTCTAATTGAGAATCGTTGTGCGACATAATGAAATCATAAGGCGAATTGCCCAACATATCCATCATTCGCTTGCTATTGTTGATAATCATTTTGCGGTTACCCCACGCAATGGTTGCGGTTAAAAAACCGGAAATCTCAATATCTTCTTTTACTGAAAACTGATGTGGAATCTGAACTGGGTCACTCTCTATAAAATCTAACGTATTGTATTGGAATACTTTTTCGTCGAGGAACTCTTTTAGTTCGGTTTTATTCATGTCCGCTCACTTTTTGAGCATAAAACCCATCATTCAAATCGGTGCTTCGCTGTTGTGGAATATAGAAAAAGCCCTGTTCAAAATATTTTACTTGTTCCTTATTTACACATGGTAAATCACCATTCCCCGTTACCCAAAAGAACGAAGTGTCCACTGGAGAATGATAGGACATATTCCCAACACTGTCGCCGTTGTATTCGGGTTTCCATTTAGAGTTTGGTTCAGGTACAAGTATATTCTTAAAATGAAACGTGCTGTTTTGAGAAAGTAAAGCATTGTCAGTTAAGTTTCCGAACGACAAGGGAACAAAGACTAAAACTCCGACCAGTACCAAGCTCAATCCATAGAATCGAAGTATCCATTTTGTGTTGCTGATCCATGACGACAGTACCATCAATATAAAGAACAACGTGAAATAAACATAAAAACGATACTGCGGGGAACTCATACACAATACCACTACTACTATTAAAAAAACAAAATAGATAGTCCAAAGGGCTTTTGGTAGTTGTTTTTTTAAGATAATAATTGGCGTAACTAATAGTGTTAATAGTGATAAAATACCAATATATCCCGATATGCCGTTTAATAAAAAGTAATGTTTAGCTAAATC
>CALQCV020000135.1 GCA_943329165.2 Candidatus Nitrotoga sp. CP45
AAAAGCAATAAAATTGCAAAATGTAAAGATTTGTAATTGAGTAATGATTTTTTCATAATTGTTTTTTTAAATTTATTTTTTAAATTAAGCTTTTTTTTGTGCATTAAGAATAATACTATTTTGATAGTGAAAATTTGAATCTTAATAACAATATTTCCATACGACTGCAAATTTAAAAATTTAATCGTAAGTAAAATACCAATGTAGGGGTAAAATTGTACAGAATATTTTGGATTATACACAAACATCTCCCAGTATTCAATTTTTTTGGAGTTCGTATTATTATTCGTGACGAAAATAATGCAGAAATAAATGAAGGGATCTTTTTTGTCCATTGGAAACCAATACCACAAACAGCTTCAATTTTGTTTTATTTCAAGGCTTTACGACGCTTTTCTTTACTATCGATAACATAGACACCTGTGGTCCTTTCGGGATACTTACGAGCGATTCTATTGGCGACTTTGGATAAGGCTTTGGTTTAGTCAAAACCAACAGAAACCAGAATGCTGAGCCAGTTCATGATGCGGATTTTCATCGGCAATTTTCACTAGACGATTACTCAAATCGCCGCACGAATGATAATTGGAAGGGAAGACAAGAATGTTTTTTTCTTTTTATTCCTGTCGCACTTTAAAGTTACAGCCACCCCGCCCTTCGGGCACCCCTCCAAAGGAGGGGAATGAAAAAATCCATCAGAATTACGCTGATGGATTTTGGTATTCTTTAAAAATGCAGTTTTTAGTTTAATAAATTGGTCACTAAGGATGGATAAATTCCCAATACGATATTCAGTAAAATAGCAATAACCGCTACAGCATAATATACAAAAGGAACCGCTTTTCTGTCTTCGGAAACTTCTTTAGTGTACATCGCTAAAATCAGTTTGAAGTAATAACCCACACTTATGATAGAGTTGATTACTGCCGCAATCACGACAACTATATAACCTGCTTTTATGGTTTGGGTAAACAATATAAATTTAGCAAAGAAACCAGAGAAAATAGGAATTCCGGCCATAGACAAAAGCGATGCCGTTAAGACAGCAGCCAACAACGGATTTGTTTTTCCTAAGCCATTAAAGTTGATAATATCCTCGTTTTCTTTGTCTTTGGTCACATAAATAATTACGGCAAACGAAGCGATACCAGCCAAAGCATAAGCTGCAGTATAATACAACAATGTAGAAGCAGCGGTCGACATACTAAGCAAAGCCATAAGCATAAAACCGGCATGCGAAATACCCGAAAATGCCAACATACGTTTTACATTATTCTGACGCAATGCCATGATGTTTCCGACAGTCATAGAAAGGACAGAAACTATAGCCAAAACGATTTGAAATTTATAATCGATATCTGCGTTTAATACATCTAATAGTTTAAAAAGCGTAGCCATAGCAACAACTTTAGCCAAAGTACTCATGGTGGCTGTTGTGATAGATGGTGATCCTTCATAAACATCGGGAGCCCAAAAATGAAATGGCGCAGCAGCAATTTTGAAAAGCATACCAATAAGCAATAATATTATTCCGATAGTGTACCAAACAGGTAATTCGGCTGAACGCGACATTTCTTTGATGGTAGCAGTATCAAAACTAATCATGGCGCCATAAATCAAGCAAATTCCAAACAGAATTATTCCGGAGGCAAAGGAACCTATTAAGAAATATTTCATTCCCGCTTCATTACTTTTTACATCGAGACGTTTGCTTGCCGCCAAAACATATAAGGAGATAGAAAGTACTTCAATACCAAGGAAGAACATGGATAAATTCCCGAAAGAAACCATGGCCACAGCACCCGCTAAAAGGAAAATTTTGATCGCAATATAATCTGAAATCTTGGTTGGATGGTCTTTATAAAAATCGCCACTCAAAGCGACTAAGAATATCGTTAGTATAATAAACAGACTCGAGAATGCTACCGAAAATTTGCTAACTACAATCATATTGTTGTACATAGGATTGTTGTACAGCTCCGGAGTATTAAACTCGGCCATGGTAAATCCGAGAATAACTAACAGTCCAAGGATTGCTACCGGAACAAGTAACTTTCTTAAATTAAAGATTTCAGCGATAAGGCAAAAAACACCTAAACCTGATATGGCAATTAATGTATTCATTTTTTATTTAGGATTTGGGATTTAGGATTAAGGATTTGATGTCCTTAAAGCTAAACCTCTTTATTATTTTTTATTTAGGATTAAGGAATTAGGATTTGGGATTTGATGTCCTCTTAAACTAAAATCTAAATCTTATTGTTGTCGTATATATTTTTAATGAAGGAAATGATTGGAATTCATTTTAATAATCCTTAATCCCAATTCCTAAATCCTTAATTTTTTTTAATCCTTAATTTCTATTTTTTATAGTTCTAATGGCTGCTGAAAAAATGGCAACTAATTCATCAGCTTCTTTTATTAACTTTTCTAATTCAATTTTATCACAAACTATATCTAATTCTTTGATAAATTCTAACCAAAATAAACTTTCATCGGCTTCTTCATCTACTATTTTTAACTTATTCAAAAAATCAGAATCAGATTTCCCTCTGCAAACAGCTCTGTAATTTGCTGCTACGGAAGAAGAAGATTTAAATAGTTGATATGAAATAACATCGACTGCTTTATTTTTTTCAATTGCCATTAGAAATTTAAAAGTTCTAATAGCAAAAGATTTTGTTCTAGTCTTTAATTCCTCCTTCGTCATAATTCCCAAATCCTAAGTCCTAATTCCTTAATCCTAATTCCCAATTCCTTACTCCCAATTCCTTACTCCTAATTATTTATAGTTTCTAAAATTTCATTTAAACTCGGTGTTACCATATCCACTATCGGTTTTGGATACAATCCGAAGAATAATAAAAAGCCGATGATAACGACTAAGGTTATTGCTTCATTGGTGGTAACATCTGAAAAAACTTTGGCATTGGTTTCACCCAACATCGTATTTTGGAACATTTTAAGCATATAATAACCACCCAAAATAATGGTCGTTCCACCCAAAATAACAAACCAAATATTGATTTGAATTAAACTGTATAAAACAGTAAACTCTCCAACAAAGTTGAATGTTCCCGGCAAAGCGACTGATGCCAATACCAAAATCATAAACATTGAAGAAAATCTTGGTGTTTGTGCTCTGATACCACCCATTTCAGAGATAGTTCTCGTTTCGTATCTTCTATAGATAATTTCGGCAACAAAGAACAAACCAACAATTACAAAACCGTGGGCAATCATTTGTGAAACGGCGCCACTTAATCCGTCAATTGTTAGCGTATAACAACCGGCGGCGATTAAGCCAACGTGTGCCAATGAGGAATAAGCTAGTAATTTTTTCAAATCTTTTTGACGTAATGCTACAATTGAACCGTAAATCACTCCCGCAATACTCAATCCGATAAGCACCGGCATATAGGTTTTAGCAGCTTGAGGTGCAATTGGTAATTGCCAACGAATGATGCTATATAATCCCATCTTTAACATGATTCCTGATAAAAGCATAGTCCCAACTGTAGGAGCTTTTTGGTACACTTTTGCTTGCCATGTATGGAAAGGAATAATCGGAATTTTGATGGCATACGCTAAGAAGAAAGCAAAGAAAATATAAACTTGCTCCGTAGCCGATAAATCTAATTTGTATAAATCTGCTAAAAGGAAACTATTTGCTTTTGTATATAAATAAGCAAAGCCAATAAGCATGAATAATGATCCTGCCAATGTGTAGATAAAGAATTTCACTACTGCTTTTTTACGCTCTTCAGCATCACCATTACCCCAAATTAAAGCGATGAAGTAAATAGGAATCAAGGCTAATTCCCAGAAGATGTAGTATAATAAACCATCAGCGGCCAAAAACGTTCCGGTCATGGCAAACGTCATGAATAGTACTAAGGCGTAGAAATTTTTACTGTTATTGAATTTGTTTCCAAATGACGAAAAAATAATCAATGGAGTTAAAGCGGTTGTCAATAAAACCATTGCCATAGAAAGTCCATCAGCTTTAAAGGCTAAAGCTACTTTTGGAGCATCAATCCAATTGGCAAAGAAGCTTAAATCACTTAGTTGATCACAAGAGTTTAATAAATACAAAGTAACAGCTAGTGTTCCCAAACTAAAAGCCAGCGCCACTTTGGAAGCTAATTTATCTCCGGAAAAATAGGTTATTAAAGCACCAACCAACAGTAATATTAATATAGTAGTTACATCCATTATGTAAAAATTATTTTGATATAAATAAATAAGTTAAGATGGCTCCAACACCAATCACAAAGGCAAACAAATACAATCCGATACTCCCATTTTGTAATTTTTTACCCTGTATTCCAATGCCATTGGCAACTGTTCCAAAACTGAAAACCACTTTTCCTAAAGCAGGTTCCAATGTCGTTCTAAAGAAATTAGACAAACTGTTCAAAGGTCTTACAATTAAAAAAGTATAGAATTCGTCAACATAATATTTGTTGTATATCGTTTTAGAGAATCCAACAATTTGGGCATCTTCTTTAGGAACAAAAGCTTGTTTGATGTATTTTGAATACGCCCAAAGTATTCCAAAAACTGCTCCAGCCATAGCAACTCCCATCAACATGTATTCGTGAGTTTCCAAAGCGTGCTCTTCATGTTTTATGGCTAAAATTGGTTCCAAAAAATGGTTTAACCAAGTGCTCCCAGGTAAGTTAATTGCGCCACCAATGAAAGCTAAAATGGCCAATATCACTAACGGAATTGTAATCAGATTTGGACTTTCATGCAAATGATGTTTTTGTTCGTCAGTGCCTCTAAACTCTTTGAAGAAGGTTAAATACATCAATCTAAACATATAGAAAGCCGTCATGATAGAAGCGATAGAAGCCACAACCCATAGTACTTTGTTGTGTTCGAAAGCTACCATTAAGATTTCATCTTTTGACCAAAAACCTGCAAATGGAAATATTCCGGCAATCGCTAAAGTAGAAATCATCATTGTCCAAAACGTGATTGGCATCGCTTTGCGTAAACCACCCATTTTTCGCATGTCCTGTTCACCATGTAATCCGTGAATTACTGAACCTGAACCCAAGAATAAACACGCTTTGAAGAAAGCATGTGTGATTACGTGAAATACCGCCACGTTGTAAGCTCCCATGCCTAATGCTAAAAACATTAATCCCAATTGAGAAACCGTAGAGTATGCTAATACTTTTTTGATATCGTTCTGCAATAAACCAATGGATGCAGCTACTAAAGCGGTTGCCCCTCCAACTATAGCAATTATACTTTGAACATTCGGCGTTAAATCGAACAAGAAGTTCATTCGGGTAACCATAAAGATACCAGCGGTAACCATTGTTGCTGCGTGGATTAAGGCAGAAACGGGAGTTGGACCGGCCATTGCATCAGGTAACCAAGTGTATAAAGGTAATTGTGCTGATTTTCCGCAAGCTCCTATGAATAAGCATAAAGCAGCAACACTTAATATGCTTGCTAATGGGACAATACTTTTATTAAACACTAAAAGAGAAATATTTATTTTTAATTCTGTAAAATTTAAACTGTTAAATGTATATGCCAAAATAAACATCCCAATCAAAAATCCTAGATCTCCAATTCGGTTCATGATAAATGCTTTCTTAGCCGCATCATTATACGATTGATTTTTATACCAAAATCCGATTAGTAAATAGGAGCATAATCCAACGCCTTCCCAACCGATAAACATGACTAATAAGTTGTTTCCAATAACAAGCGTTATCATAAAAAACACAAACAGATTTAAGTAGGCAAAAAACTTGTGCATAT
>CALQCV020000136.1 GCA_943329165.2 Candidatus Nitrotoga sp. CP45
ATAATTGTCTCCGCTAAAACTATTAAAAGCGTTGAAGATGGTTTTATCAACCCAACCAATTCAAGCGACAAAGTCATAGACCTTAAAACTAAAACCGTAATGCCAGGCTGGATTGATATGCACGTTCACTTAGAAGAACAAACTAATCCAAATGCTTATTTAGAAGAATTTACACTCAATGATGCCGAAATTGCATACAATGCTGAAGGATTTGGGAAAGCTACTTTACTCGCTGGTTTTACTACTGTCAGAGATTTAGGAGGGACTGGTGTAAACGTTTCACTTAGGAATGCCATTAATGCTGGCAAGGTTATCGGACCTAGAATCTTCACAGCCGAAAAAGCATTAGCTTCTACAGGAGGTCATGCTGACCCAACTAATGGTTATCGAAAAGACTTAATGGGAAATCCTGGGCCAAAAGAAGGGGTTGTTAATAGTGTGGAAGATGCTAGGCAAGCAGTTCGTCAACGCTATAAAAATGGTGCCGACTGGATTAAGATAACTGCTACTGGTGGCGTATTGAGTGTCGCTAAAAGTTCGGGGAATCCACAATTTACTCAAGAAGAAATTGAGGCAATTGTATCCACAGCTAAAGATTATGGGATGAAAGTGGCAGCTCATGCTCACGGAGACGAAGGTATGCAAAGAGCTGTAAAAGCGGGTGTTAAAACCATTGAGCACGGAACAGAAATGAGCGATGCCACTATGGATTTGATGATAAAATATAATGCCTATTTGGTGCCAACAATCACAGCGGGAAAAACCGTTGAAGAGAATGCAAAAAAACCTAATTACTATCCGGAAATTGTAGTGCCAAAAGCTTTGGCTATTGGACCAAAGCTTCAGGGGACTTTTGCTAAAGCCTTCAAAAAAGGAGTCCCAATTGCGTTCGGAACCGATGCTGGAGTATTTCAACACGGATTGAATGCTCGCGAGTTTGTCTACATGAACGAAGCTGGAATGCCAGTTATAAAAGCATTACAATCTGCCACAATTACCAATGCTATGTTACTTGACATGGACAAGCAAATCGGATCTATTGAAAATGGTTTCCTAGCGGACATAATTGCTACAAACGATGACCCAACACAAAATGTTTTAACTGTAAACAATGTCATTTTTGTAATGAAAGAAGGAGTTGTTTATAAAAGTAACTAATAGAAAGTGATAAGGGATAAGAAAGTCGTAATTCGTAATTCGTAATTTCTAATTCGTAATTTTTGACTAAATTTGTTTTCCAAAAATTAAAAACCACAAAACATGGGAATGAATAAAAACACGGTCTTAGGATGGGCAACCTTAATCATGATTATTATGGGATTTATTCTAATAGGATTAGGGATTTATCGCTATGCCGATATTGCGGGCTGGGGGTTTGGAGCTGTTGGTGTTGGATTCTTAGCCAATGCTTGGGTATTCAGTTCTCTAAAAGGACGACTATAATTCAATCTAACAATTCATTACACTATTTTAATTGTCCTTCCAGGTTTTGGAAAAACGATGTTAGCCAGACGATTGCCAAGTATATTACTTCCAATGACTTTAAAAGAAGCTTTGGAAACGACAAAGATTCATTCTGTGGCAGGTAAAATAAAATATGCCGGATTGATGAGTCAACGCCCTTTTAGAAGCCCACGCCACAAAGCAGTTCCCTTGATGTGTCAATTAGGATAATGTGCAGTAAATTATCAATCACTTCCCCTGAGTTTAAATGACCTTTTCTTAAAAAAGAAATTATTTTATTTTTAATGTAAAATGATAAAAAAACATGAATATTTAGTATGTGTGGTATCGGTTTTTAGGAACTTTTATCAATATTAAATTCAATAATTACCTTCAGATGTATTCACATAATTAGACACTATGTAAAAGATTGATTTCATAGCATGACTCATCGACAGAAAACATTTAATTATCGCTTGTTAAGAATCAATTAAATACACTGATTTTTAGGTTTTGAGTAAATCATCGAGTTTTAATGTTTTATACCGATAATATGATTTTGTTTTATTTGAAAAAGAATAGTTTTGCCGGCAAATTTAATTTAAATAAAAGAATGAAAAAAAAAATATTCTATTTCATAGCAGTAACGATACTATGCTTTTTTGAAAGTCAATCTGTTTATTCTCAAACATTCGAAGGTATAAACACAGGTTCCAAAATTATAAATATGGGGCCAACAACTGCTGGAGGCGCAACTCAAACCGTTGCCAACGGCCTTAAGCCTTATGGATTGGTATACAGTTTATTAAAAACCTATAGAGTTCCTGTAAAATGGGTTATCAGCAGTACAAAA
Organism: Candidatus Nitrotoga sp. CP45; assembly: GCA_943329165.2. GTDB lineage: Bacteria > Bacteroidota > Bacteroidia > Flavobacteriales > Flavobacteriaceae > Flavobacterium. Next base: position 2,297 of record CALQCV020000136.1, read on the forward strand.
GCTCAGGGCGGTATTGATTTTTCACACAACAGTATTGATTATAGAGGGGGAACTTTCATAATCCCCGTTGAATTTATTACGCCCACAGTAAGTTCTGAGATAGCAGTTTGGACAGCTAAAGGGGTGCGTGTCAATACAACAGTGAGTCCAATTATTGTTGAAGTCTATCGTACACTTACCGTAGCGCCAAACTGGACTTTAAATAATGAGAAGCAAGAGATTGTTACTCCTTTTTGGACAAATTCCGAAATTCCCACAACCTCTTACAATACTATAGCCCCTAGTGCTTTGTCCGGATGTAATGATATTTTTGTAATGCCTCATGCTGACCCAACTTGGGCGGTTCACTCTAATATTTACAATTGGAATCAAACACATAAAGGAGCAATCTGGGAAGCATGTCATGCCATTAGTGTTTTTGAAAACACCGTTAATCCCGTAAGTCCTTTTCAACGAATGAACTTCCTGATGCAAGATCCTCTGGGAGCACCTTCAGCTGCTGCTAATGTTGTAGCTGTTCCTTATGGCAGTCACGCTGACGGAACTCCTCCTTATATAATGCAATATCCTTCGGAACCTGTTATGCAGTTCATTGGGACAATAGATGCTGCGCAACAAAACGGTTCAGAACAAATTTTTATGCCTAAAGTAGGCTACCGTCCTACTACGAAAATAGGGGTTTACGATCCTTCTCAAGCAAATATTCCCTCTCTTTCACCAGGTCCTGCTGCAACTCTAGCTTTTGGTCCTGGTCGCGGTATTGATACTAACGGCAAAGTTTGTGCTGAATCGGGTCACGATTTTAATGGCACAACCGCTTCCGAAGTAGCCGCGCAACGCGTATTTTGGAATTTCAGCTTTTGGGCTGCACAGGATAAGGCAGTAATTATTTCAAATCCTATTATTCCTGTAACTATAGTTAGTGGAACTAGTTATCCACTAAGCGCAACTATTTCAGGAGGGTCTGGTACATACACTTATTTATGGTCATCAAGTTGCGGAGGAACGTTTACCTCAGGAACAAGTGCTTCTACTAGTTATACTCCACCTGTTTTAATTGTTGGCGCAAGTCCAGTTACCTGTACCTTAACCTTAAGAGTGACTGATAATTGCGATAGAGTTGGGTTTACGAATGTGGCTGTAACAGTTTTTCCACCCGCTGCGAAATTACCTCCAGTAGCGATAGATAACTCAGCCTATACAAATGTTAATACCCCAGTAACATTCAATATCACCTCAAACGATTATGACCCTGATGGAACGATAAACCCTGCAACCGTTGATCTTGACCCTGAAACTGCTGGGACTCAAACAACATTTACGGTATCTGGACAGGGAACATTTACAGTAAATACATCAGGAAATGTAACCTTTACTCCCGTAACTGGGTTTTTAGGGTACTCTAATATATTTTATACCGTAAGAGACAATGATACAACACCGCTTACAACTAATTTGGCAGTTATTTCCGTAACGATTCGCCTTGCGCCCACTATCACTTGCCCGGGCAATCTTACACTTAATTGCACAATAGACCCAACTAATATAGCCAACACCGGAGGAAGCGCTACTGCAACAGCTGATGTTTCATGCCCCGGTGCAGTTACTATAACTTATGTTGACGGAGCACATATAGCTAATTTACCTACTTGTGCAAGCAATTACCAATTCACTCGAACTTGGAAGGCAACCGACGTTTGTGGCAATTATTCAACCTGTGATCAAATTATTACTGTTACTGATACGACTGCTCCAACCGGAACTGCGCCTGCAGGAACAACTAATATTAATGCTTGTTTTATTGATGCTACAACGGCTCCAACTGGAACTCCTGTTTTCAACGCGACTACTGCTGCTGCTGGATTTACTGACAACTGTAGTGGTACTGTAACGGCTACTTTAACTAATACTGCCGTTACGGGTAATAATTGTAGTTGGACTGCTACTTATACTTTTAAAGTCTCTGATGCTTGTGGTAATGAACTAACGGGTCAAACTATATCTCATTCCGGTGGGGATACTACGGCTCCAACTTGGACAACTGCTGCTACTACATTTAATACTACACTTGAATTTAGTGATGTTGCTGGTTTAGCTGCTGCTCAAGCATTGGCTCCAACAGCTACTGATAATTGTGGTGGAACAGTTACTTACACTAAAACATCTGGTACCTTAGTTGCTGGTTCTTGTCCTAATAGTGGAACCTATACTAATACCTGGGTTGCGAAAGATGTTTGTAATAATTCGTCTTCAACATTTACTCAAGTTATCACTATTCAAGATACTACAGTTGTGGTTTCGGCTTGCGATAATTACAATTGGAACGGAAACGTGTATACCCAAAGTGGAACTTACACACATAGCACAAATTGCGAAAATGCTTGTGCAGCGGTTCAAACGAGTCCATTTAGTTGCAGCGGCATTGGCTACACATCAACCATTAGTAACAACAGCGATGTAAATATTGGTCCGGGTCAAACCGTGCTTATCTCAACGGCATCGTTCAATAAAAACCTCAACATTAGTGGAGGGACATTGGTAATTTGCGGAAGCGCTGCTCCACAAAACATCAACATGAATACCAATGGTGCTTCGTTTACTTTGGTGGTAAACGGCTACTTGCTATTGAACAATTTGAATCTTCCGACCAATGCAGTGATTAAAAATTACGGATCTCTCACATTGAATAATAGCGTTGGTTTTAGCGGCGAAATTCAGAATTATGGATCTATGACTTGCTCTGCCGATTTCAACGTAAACTCAGGTGGTAAATTTTACAACTATGCTACCGCATCGGTAAACAACCACAACAACAGCAATATTTCTGAGAACCGTGGCACACTTGCCATTGGAAATCTTCTACAAAACAATGGGGGCGCTTCATTCAAAAACACATGTACGCTCAATGTTGGAAATGAATTTATAAACAATTCAACTGCAGTTAACGAAGGTAGTGTTACTGTTCAGCAAATGCTTCGCTTAAATAGTGGCAGTACATTTGAAAATGCAGCAGGGAAAACAGTATCAACAAAAAATTTGATTTTGGATGGCACATTCCGTGGAGTGGGTTCTGGCTTGAGCCGCTTGAGTGTTGCAATTTCGAGCTTAATCAACGCATCTGGTCGTTTAGAAGGAACAACCTCGCTTTGCGATGCCAACGGAATTGAAACCAATAAAGGTCAGGCCATAGCACCAGCATTTTTTGGATGTTCGGGCAACGTTAATGCAACTTCGTGTTGCAATACCTCTACATTGGTCTTAACCATCACGCCTAAGCCATCACAACCTAGCATTGCTTGCTGGCAAACTGCTACTTTCAACACAACAAGTTGTGCTTGGGATGTAACAGGAACACAACCAGTAGAACCAACAACTGCCTTAGCATGTTGGGAAACTAGAAGCTTTGATACACCATCTTGTACTTGGAAAGTAACAGGAACGCAACCAGTAGAACCAACAACTGCCTTAGCATGTTGGGAAACTAGA